>NZ_BJCE01000023.1:0-37641 GCF_005402885.1 Sphaerospermopsis reniformis | reverse complement strand
ATAAAAGTAAACGCAATTGCAATACCTGTCGTACTGGTAGTTGTTTTGAGCGCGTAGGGGGATAATTGACTATCCCTTTTGAGCAAGTCTTAAAGAATCTGCGTGTCTTTAGACCGCAGAGTGTCAAAAATTACCCTCATCAATTGTCTACCATTTTTGGTAAAAACTACTATAATTGAATCCATAAAGTAACAATTTGTAATCAAAAGCAGTTCTTAATTGTGTTTACAACTAAACTCGCTCGACTACAGGGTACACTACCACTAGATTTATTTGCCGCTATTGAGGATCTGAAAACAGAACTCAACGCGGTGATATTAGCGCATTACTATCAAGATCCAGATATACAGGATATTGCAGATTTTATTGGTGATTCTTTACAATTAGCAAGAGCAGCAGCACAGACAAATGCAGATGTGATTGTGTTTGCTGGCGTTCACTTCATGGCAGAAACCGCAAAAATCCTCAATCCTGATAAATTGGTACTATTACCAGATTTAAATGCTGGTTGTTCTTTAGCTGATAGCTGTCCCCCAGATCAGTTTGCAGCTTTTAAAGCCGCACACCCAGACCATCTAGTAATTTCTTACATTAATTGCTCTGCCGAAATCAAGGCCATGAGCGATATTATCTGCACCAGTTCCAACGCTGTAAAAATTGTCCAGCAAATACCCAAAGAACAACCGATTATTTTTGCACCAGATCGGAACTTAGGACGGTACGTAATGCAGCAAACAGGACGGGATATGCTGTTATGGCAAGGTAGCTGTATTGTCCATGAGACATTTTCGGAAAGGAAAATAGTTGAGTTAAAAACTACACATCCAGAAGCAGAGGCGATCGCTCACCCAGAATGTGAAACCAGCGTTTTACGTCACGCCAGCTATATCGGCTCTACAGCGGCTTTATTGAATTATTGTCAAAAAAGCCCTAGCCATGAGTTTATCGTGGCTACAGAGCCAGGAATCATCCACCAGATGCAAAAATTAGCACCGGGTAAACACTTTATTCCTGCCCCTCCTGAGAATAACTGCAATTGTAACGAATGTCCATTTATGCGGTTAAATACCTTAGAAAAGCTGTACCTAGCCATGAAAAACCGCACCCCTGAAATTACCATGTCAGAGGATATCCGTCTGGCAGCACTCAAACCCATGCAACGGATGTTAGAAATGAGTGTTTAGCCATCAGGAGGCAGGAGGCAGGAGGGAAATATTTTGCACCAATCACCAATCACCCATTTTTTCTGCTTCTTTCTCAGCAGCTTTACTATATTCCCTGTATAACTTAGTACGAATTTGTGCTTCTTGATATCGGCTATGACTAGGTGGAACCTGACTCATTAAATCAGAACCCCTTTGCCATATAGCAGCTAATTCCAACCACTGAGTTGAAGTTGCAGCTGTTTTACCAGCAGCAGAGGCTTGATTAGCAAGTCTCACTGCATCTGCAAATTTGTCATCAGATGTATCATTTGCCGATTGAGCAGGGCTTTTTTGAGCATGAGAGGATGATACTTCTGATTTAACTTCACCTGCGGTTTTTACAGAAGGAGAAATTTGTAATGGTATCAGATTTTTTATTGAATTACCTAAACGTTCATCAAACAAAGCAGCCAGCAAAAGTAATGCACACAAACTAACTGATCCAATGATCAGCTTTTTGATTGTATCTTTGTTTTTATCCTGGTTAGTAAGTAAAGATTGAGCTTTAGGTAAAATCGGTTTTCCAAACTCAGTATAGGCTGCTGTAAAATCTTGAATTAATTGCTGGAAAAGACTAGGCTGAGATAAAGTAATTTCCTGTGACCAAAGTAATTGATTTTCGCTATTGCGGTTAATTTCCTCCAACCATAATAATTGCTCTTCCCGCACAATGCGACTGTTGATCTTGACTTTGCGAATGTTACGCGGTGCAATGGACTCTAAAATTTGCTGGATGTTGGCTACCAAGGTAGACTGCTCAAGTTGTTCTACCGTAGCCGCTTCACATAAAATTTGTAACACACCATCAGCAAAGATCGCTCTAGTTCTGACACCAGACATCACGAGTCTTTCGTTCAATAGCTGAATAATAGCGGCAACGCTGCCCTGGTGAGCTTGCCAAGCTATATCGTTAATTCTATCTACCATTTGAGATTGAGTGATCACTCTCGCACCCTGACCTATGAACTAACTCATTATCATTAATTTTGCACTCTGTTGTCACTAACTTCACCTAGTCTAAAGCAAACTTTTGTCTGTACCTATGTACTATTCATTTACTTCTAATAACCGAGAAGTTTTAAATCTATCCATCCACTTTTCTAAATATACCCGATTCGCTGTTTGCTCAGATTGATCTTCTGTATCTACAGGATAAGGCATCAATCCTAAAATAGCAGCACTGGTGACACAAAACATTGATTTTTGGAAACTCATACAAATTTGTACACGCAGATCATCTTCACCCCGCAAACTACGCTTATAAATTTCATGTAAATAATCTGGTAAATAATGGCGCATATCTTGCATTAACAATGTGGGAGGAATACCCGCACCACCAATAGGTAAAGGATCTGCATATAAAGCACCATATTGAAATCTTGCCTGATCTGGGGGAACTTGATATGCTTGGGCGTTTAAAGAAACAGTTCCTAAAAAGGGAGTTCCCCGGAAAAATACCGCTTCTACATAAGGAACTGCGGTATCTGGCAAGAATTTTAAACCAACTGATTTAGGAATAATATCATAAACCTTACCGCCAATTTTCACATCGTAGGTAATAGGTCTTAAAGCATCTTTTACCAAACCTGCTTTAATATGTTCCACAACTTCAGGAATTGATTTAATTTTACCTTGATCATAAAGGTCTGATAAGCTGAGAAAAATATCAGCCATGACTCGCCAAAATTGACCTAAACCACTATAATAGGCAGATACTCGCAACTGTTCAATTAAAAAATCAGGGAACAGATTGTTAATTCCTAACATTAAAGGATTATACTTAAACTTAGCAGCTATTACCGCTTCTGCTCTTTCTGTAAATTCTTTACTATCTAAATAATTATCTAAGCCACCACCACCATGCCACATCATGGTTTTCATGCAATATTCTGCATACTCAAAATTAATTCTGTCATGCCACCAATGACGCAGTAATTGAGATAAAGAAACTTTACCATTAAAATATTTAAAAAATGGGAAAAACACTAAAAACTGATGTTCAGCAATGTAAATAAGATTTTGGGAATAAGCATCTAAAACCACACCATAACTTTTCAGAATACCCACTACTTCTAAAACATTTTCTGGGCTATCTTTCAGTAAAGCTTGTCCAGTTTGTAAACGCTGAATAAACTCATTCAAGGGATGATCAACGGGTTTGTTTTTGGTATTAACCATTATTTTTAGCTCCCACTATCTCATATAATTAATAGGTATCCGTATTTATAGATTTTAACAAAGATTAAGCTAGTTTTGGAATAAAAAGACTATAATAGTTATTTTTGATGCTGTTTGTTTTTTAAACCCAACAAGAATCTCAGTTATTTGAAGTTGTAAATACAACATCTAGCGTTATAGGTTTCTCGGTAAAAGCTTTTCTTAATTTAAGGCGCATTTTACTCCCTTCTACACGACTAGATATAGTTTGACAGATATCTGCATGAGAAATATCATGTTTATTACCTGTATCATACACACAAAAGGCTTTAAGGTTATCATCAGTTTTTATTGATCTGACATTTTCACAACTTGTATAAACAACACCTAAAAAATGTTTATCTTTACCTCTTTTTTGATCTAGATTTAGTTTATATTCAACTTTTTTATTTAATTCTTCTAGTGAAGTATATGTTTTTCTATTTACAGACATACCTTTATCCTGAGAATCAATAAATGCAGAAGAATTAACTTTTCCAGTTTCTTTATCTATGTGAATAGGTGAATAAATTTGTCTGATTAGTATTTCATCATCTTCTATAATACCTGGAGAATATTGACTAACTGAAACTTTTTCGCAATTACATTCAGAATCATTTTCTTGCACAAACTTACATCTATTAGATGTTACATTATAAATTTCTGAACAATTCATAGAAAATTAAATTTTATTGATTAAGTTAATTAAGTTCTTTGGTAGTTCATTTACCTCTTGAATAGATACAGATTCTTCTCCTATTTCCAAATCACTATCTGTTCCGTAGTACCAAAATGTTCCATCACCTTCAAAACATACTTCAGCATAAATATTATCTTTTTCCCAAAATAAACCAACTATTCCAGTACCACTTACCATTGGTTTAGGTAATGATATAGAATCAGGTAAAATTTTTACGAAAGAAATAGTTTCTGCAATTGTTTTTGATTGAGGTGCAATTCCTTGATATCCATCCCAATCATCAGGTAAAGACAAATAATTACGTATTTCATTAACTATTTTAGCCTTTTTTCTTAATTTATTAAGCCTAATTTCTTCATTTTCAAAAGCGGCACATTTGTGATAGTATTCGTTGGTTTGTACTTTCTGCATCTGCATGGAAATAGAAGTTATGATCTTGGTTTTCCGCAGAAATTCGTAATTATCTTTTAATAAGTAAGATTTTTCAGGTTGTGATTTTATCTTTAACATTTTTATTCTCCATCACTTTCTTGTAAGGTTAAACTTGCCAAAGTTTTAATGATTTCCTCTTTATGACTGTCTATGACACTAATTATTTCTAGCTCGTCAGTTTTAACTTGCTGTAAGAATCTAGCGCATACTTTGAGTAAAGTAACTGTGGGAATAGCTATCTGTACTTTTAATTCTTCTATTTGTTTTTCATTATTATCTTCTGAAATGTCTACAACAGAGTAAAAATTTAGTTTACTTACGGTTGAACCAACCATAATACCCGCACCATCAGCATATATTTCTAAATGTTTCGATTTCATATATAAAATCCTTCAGGTTGTTTTTTGTCTGTAGCTGCTGTGAATTTATGGCTCTCCTAGAGTGGTTATGGTAATTTAATAAAAAATAACGGCTAAAACTATTATCATACAAGGATTCCACTAATCCAAAACAATAGATTTAATAAAAATTGATTTTGATTTTATTGAATCTCTTGATACATAATGAACTTAACCAAGTATTAAGTGTTAAATGGTCATATCTAGTCTAGGAGAGCCGAATTTATTTATTCATAATAACATGAATATGGACATTTTAACTATTAAATTATTGATTAATGCTGGTTGCTAGAATTGGGATATCAAACTAAATTTTCCCAATCTCTAGCATCCATTATTCAATTTTGAGTTTTCCTCTGGTATCAGAGTATTTGAGTTAATAAGTTCTGTGTATTTACCATTCCTTGTATTGTCGCTTCGGTCCAATGTACTAACCAAGATGGTTGGATGCCAAAAACCACAATTAACACAGCTAAGATTAAAGCAGGAATGCGATCGCTCCAATATACTCTTGGTAAATTCATCACTTGCTCAGATAACCGCCCAAAAAAGGCACGATTTACCAAAATTAAGAAATAAACCGCCGTTAAACCAGTTCCCAGCATTGATAACAGGGTTTGTACCGGAAAAACTGCATAACTACCCCGAAATACAATAAATTCGGAAATAAAACCCACCATTCCAGGTATACCTGCGCTGGCCATGACTCCTAAAATAATCAAACTACCAATCACTGGCATTCCTCTTTCTGGGTTCAGTAATCCCCGAATTACTTCTAAATCACGGCTACCAGCTTTTTGATACACAACCCCCACCAAGAGAAACATCAACGCAGAAATTAAACCGTGACTCACCATTTGCATGACAGCACCCAAGACGCTGAGGGGTGTTGCTGCTGCTGCTGCTAATAAAATATAGCCCATGTGTCCGATAGAACTATAGGCTACCATTTTTTTCATGTCCGTTTGCGCGATCGCACAGGATGCACCAAACAATACACTAATCACCGCATAAGTTGCTAACGTTGGTGCTAGATATTCCCAAGCTTGGGGTAACAAGTTCATCCCAAATCTGAGTAAACCATAAGTTCCTAATTTCAACAATACCCCAGCTAATAAAACAGAAATTGGTGTAGAAGCTTCGACGTGGGCATCGGGCAACCAAGTATGAAAAGGAACGAGAGGAATTTTAATGCCAAACCCAACTAAAATTCCTGCTAATAATAATAGTTGAGTGGCTAAAGGTAGAGTGTGAGCATTTAAAGTTGCTAGTCCAAAACTAGGAGAATGACTCAACCAAACCATGCCCAAAAAACTAGCTAAAATTAAGATTCCCGAAATCGCAGTATAAATCAGAAACTTAGTAGCAGCATACCCCCGTTTTGCACCACCCCAAATAGCAATCAAAAGATAGAGGGGAATCAATTCCAATTCATAAAACAGGAAAAATAACAATAAATCCTGTGCTAAAAAAGCTCCTGTCACCCCTGCACTCAGCAGCAGCACCAAGGAGTAATAAAATTTAGGACGTTGAAGAGATTCATTACTACTATAGATGGCAATACCTGTTAAAAGTCCATTTAACAACAGCAATGGCAAGGATAAACCATCTACACCTAAATTATAGTTTAAACCTAACGCATCTATCCAAGGTAACGACTCAGCAAACTGTATTCCCACTTCCCCAGGATTAAATTTAATTGTCAGGAAAACCGTCCACAGAAAAATAATTACCGCCAAGGCCAAAGCTATTTTACGGGCAATTTTCCCACTCAGAGTAGCGGGATAGAAACCAATTAAAGCTGCACCCAGTAACGGCAGCAATATCAATGTACTTAGCATCATAATGAGGAGTTCAGGAGTTTAGGAGTTTAGGAGTTTAGGAGTTTAGGAGTTTAGGAGTTTAAGAGGAAGTAGGGGAAGTAGAGGAAGTAGGGGAGGTAAATAACCCAGTCACCAGTCCCCTAAAAAGGCAATTTATCCAGTAAACCCAAGGACCAGCTAATAAAGAAACCAAGAAGGCTGATCACAACGAGGATAGTTAACATATAACCTTGGGATTGACCGGAAATGCTGTATTTTAAGCTTTGTCCGCCAAAAATAGTGGCAAAGCCGACTAAGTTTACCAACCCATCCACTAAATAGCGATCGCTCCATGCAGATATCTTGGACAATAATGCTACTGCACTAACTATGGTGAAGCGATAAACTCTATCAATGTAAAAATCATACCCTAGTAAATCTTGTAAAAATCTCCAGCCCAGAATTGTGGATCTTGACCAACCTTTATGCAAGTAAATCGTTGAGCCAATCACCACCCCTAAGACCGTGGAAGTCATCAAAGCTAATATAATGTACCAATCAATACTTTCCCAGTTTGGTAGTAAGTACCATTGCTGAAGCATCATTGGTATTAGCAGGGTGATGATAGTTAAAGTCACCATTGGCAAAGCCATTGGCCAACCGACTTCTGGGGCGCGGCGTGTTTTCTGTTGTGGTTTTCCCCAAAAGATGAGCCGGAAAACTCTGGTTAAATTTAAAGCTGTCAAGCCATTAACCAAAACTAAAACTGCAATCACCCAAGGGTTAACTTTGATTAAGCCATCAGCCCAAGCCAACATTGCCCAAAAACTACCCAAGGGTAATAATGTCACCATCCCTGCTGAACCAACTACAAAGGCGGTGGTAGTAGCTGGCATTCTTGACCACAAACCACCCATTTCTGTTAAGTCTTGACTTTGGGTGGTATATATGATGGAACCGGAACTCATAAATAATAAGGCTTTGGCGATCGCATGAGTTAGCAACAACATCAAAGCTACACCACCTTGTTCTAAACCCACTGCCAAAAACACCAATCCCATATAGGCACTTGTAGAATGAGATAAAGCCCGTTTAATATCAATCTGGGCTATTGACACCAATGTTGCACCCACCGCAGTCACCGTACCCATAATTACCAAGGCATTGAGCGCCACAGGGGATAGAACTAATATGGGCTGAATCTTGTACAAAACATAAGCACCACCAGCCACTACCAAAGAGTTTCGCATTACCGAAGCCGGGTTTGGTCCTTCCATTGCCTCATCTAACCACAAATGTAGGGGAAATTGGGCGCACTTACCAGCAGGACCAGCTATCAAGGCTATACCCAGTAATGTTGATGTTAATGGACTTAAATTAGCGGTTTGTACCCACTCATACAAGTCAGAAAAGTTCAAACTACCAGCTTGGGTGGAAAGCGTGACAACAGCCATCAGCAATAATAAATCTCCCACACGCTTGGTTAAAAACGCATCTCGCGCTGCTGTGACTACCAAGGGTTGAGCATACCAAAAACCCACCAACAAGTAAGTAGAAAGGGTGAGAACTTCCAGCAAGGCATAACTGAGGAACAAAGAATCACTAATCGCTAAACCAGTCAAAGCGGCTTCAAAAAATCCCAAAAGCCCAAAAAATCTGGCTAAAGACCAGTCTTTCTCCATGTAACCCAGGGCATAAATTTGAGCTAATAAACTTAATCCTGTGATTAAAACTATTGCCCCAATACTTACTGGTGACAGTTCTAAAGCAAAGGTTAGCTTAAAATCCGCAGTTTGAAACCAAGTAATTAATAAATTTTCTTGGTCTCTGTTCCAGATGTCTCGAAATACAATCAGGCTATGGATAAAACCTAGTAAGGTAGTCAACAAGTTCAAGTAAGCAGCAGGTCTAGGTCCTGTACGTTGAATTAACCCAATGCCCCAAGGCAGTGTTAAAATTGCCCCTAGTAAGCTATAAAAAGGTACAAACCAACTGGTGAAAAATAGAACTTCATTCATTTAATTTTTCCTTGACGACTCAGTCTTTGGTTTCTTAAACAGCCTTAAATCAATCATTTGCTTAAAAAATGTTAATTTTGAAAAAATCAAGTTTTTCTTAACTATTTCTCAAAACGCTTGAATCAGTATTTTTACTTTATTTTTACTTTCACCTGCGCTATTCACGGGCAGTTAGATATAAATTTACAAAGTTTACAAAGTTTACAAAGTTTACAAAGTTTACAAAGTTTACAAAGTTTACAAAGTTTACAAAGTTTACAAAGTTTACAAAGTTTACAGATTTCGCAGCATTTACTGATTTTCAGTATTCAGCAATCTTGTTAAAAAAAACAAGGACAAAAGCCAGTCGGTAAATTTGTATTGTGGAATTGGGCAAACTTTTAATTTCATCAAAAACCTCTCTGCTTATAATTAGGTTAAAACTGATTACTGATAGCTGAATGCTGACTAATTATCTTCTTTAATCATCTGATGGAACATTTGTCTTCCTACTTTGAAAAAAGAATTTTATACTTTATATTTAAAAATCTTATATATTGTTCATTTAATATCTGTGCCAATAGCAAAAATCAAGGAAAGACTGAGACAGTAAAATATACAGCCTTTGTTCAATCCTGAGTAGTTCAGATTAGCCCTGGTTATGAATGTGATTTTTTAAAGTAATAAAAAAATTATAAAGCATAAGTGGCCACTCTAGGAAACCGTGAACTTTGATGTATTTTTTGGGTATATTAAGTTTTGTTAAGTTTTTTAAAAGTATTTTATCATAAACTATTATAGTAATTTATGTTGCCAGGGATGCCAAGGTTTCATATCCTTAATTTTAGAAGTATTTTTCTTCAATGCTCAAAATGAGCATCCCCGTCAAAAAAATACACCCATAGTACAGATTGTATTAAATTTTTAGGAGTTCTGCGATGCCAATTGCAGTTGGAATGATTGAGACAAAAGGGTTTCCAGCAGTAGTAGAAGCTGCGGATGCGATGGTAAAAGCAGCCCGTGTTACCTTAGTAGGCTATGAGAAAATCGGTAGTGCGCGTGTTACCGTAATTGTGCGGGGTGATGTATCTGAAGTACAAGCTTCAGTAGCAGCGGGAATTGAAGCCGCAAGAAGAGTCAATGGTGGTGAAGTTTTGTCTACTCATATCATTGCTCGTCCCCACGAAAACCTAGAATATGTATTACCGATTCGGTACACAGAAGCAGTAGAACAGTTCCGAACCTAAACACTTTTAAAATAAAGTGGTTAAAGGATTTGCTTGCTTACGTGGAAAATTTGTCTGTTTGTTGTTTGTTGAAAAATTTGATTTAAGGATAAAAGAATAATGTCAATTGCAGTGGGAATGGTGGAAACCCTGGGCTTTCCAGCAGTAGTAGAAGCTGCTGATGCTATGGTAAAAGCGGCTCGTGTTACCTTAGTAGGCTATGAAAAAATTGGTAGCGGTCGGGTAACAGTTATTGTGCGTGGTGACGTTTCCGAAGTCCAAGCTTCTGTAGCAGCAGGAGTAGAAAACGTGAAACGAGTTAACGGTGGACAAGTGTTGTCTACACACATAATTGCTCGTCCTCACGAAAACCTGGAATATGTACTGCCAATTAGATATACAGAGGATGTTGAACAATTCCGGGAAGGTGTAAGCGGAATTCGTCCTTTCAGAAGCAGACAATAATTAAGAATGCAAATTGCTAAAGTGCGTGGCACAGTAGTTAGCACCCAAAAAGATCCGAGTCTGCGGGGTGTAAAACTACTAATGTTGCAATTAGTAGATGAAAACGGAAATCTCCTCTCAGAATATGAGGTAGCAGCCGATAGTGTGGGAGCAGGAGTAGATGAGTGGGTACTTGTCAGTAGAGGCAGTGCCGCTCGTCAAGTTCTTGGTAACGAACAACGTCCGTTAGATGCAGCAGTAGTGGCGATAATAGATACCATTCACGTTGAAGATCGTTTCATTTACAGCAAAAAAGATCAATATAGATAGTCAGAAAAAAGGGAACAGGGAACTCTTAACAGGGAACAGGGAACAGGAAGAGAGAATAAAAATAATTTATTGCCTTTTGCCTTTTGCCTTTTGCCTTTTGCCTTTTGCCTTATTCTTCTAACCACTGACAAAAAGCATATTTGAGGAGGAATCTCACAATGGCAGTCCGCAGCACGGCGGCACCCCCAACCCCGTGGTCTAGGAGTTTAGCTGAACCAGATATCCATCAAACCGCATTTGTACATTCTTCTTGTAATCTCATTGGGGATGTACACCTGGGTCAGAATGTGATTATTGCTCCAGGAACTTCGATTAGAGCAGATGAAGGTACACCTTTTTATATTGGTGAAAATACTAATATTCAAGATGGTGTAGTCATTCATGGGTTGGAGCAAGGCCGAGTAATTGGTGATGATGGCGAAAAATACTCGGTATGGATTGGTAAAAATGCTTCTATTACCCACATGGCGCTGATTCATGGACCAGCTTATGTTGGGGACAGTTGCTTTATAGGTTTTCGCTCCACTGTCTTTAACGCCAGAGTCGGAGCAGGTTGCATCGTCATGATGCACGCATTAATACAAGATGTAGAAATTCCTCCGGGGAAATACGTAGCTTCTGGTTCTATTATTACGACCCAGCAACAAGCGGATCGTTTGCCAGATGTACAAGATCAGGATCAGCAATTTGCTCACCACGTTGTGGGGATAAATCAGGCTTTGCGGGCTGGTTATCGCTGTGCAGAGGATCTCAAGTGTATTACCCCAATTCGGGATGAACTGAATGTTTCTGGGGCAAAATCTTATACAAGCATTACCGTTGAAGAATTGGATAGGAGTAGTGAAGTGGCAAGCAAATTGGGTGCAGAAACGATAGAGCAAGTGCGCTATCTACTGGAACAAGGTTATAAAATTGGCACAGAACACGTAGATCAAAGACGTTTCCGCACAGGTTCTTGGCAAAGCTGTAAGGCTATTGAAACCCGGTCATTAGGGCAGGCGATCGCCGCCTTAGAATCTTGTTTAGTAGACCACAGTGGCGAGTATGTGCGGTTGTTCGGCATTGACAATGGTAGAAAACGGGTATTAGAAACCATCATTCAACGTCCTGATGGTGTAGTTAGCAACGGTACATCTAGCTTTAAAGCTCCGGCGGCTACATCTTACAGCAGCTACAACGGCAATGGTCATGGTAACGGTGCTGTTGCCAGTGGTAGCCTCAGTGCCGAAACCATTAACCAAATTCGCCAACTTTTGGCTAATGGCTACAAAATTGGTACAGAACACGTGGATGAGCGTCGTTTCCGTACAGGTACATGGCAAAACTGCCAACCCATTGAAACAAATTCTGCTAATGAGGTAGTAGCAGCGTTAGAAGATTGTATGGTTTCCCATCAGGGGGAATATGTACGTTTAATTGGCATTGATGCTAAAGCTAAACGTCGCGTACTAGAAACCATTATCCAACGTCCTAACGGACAAGTAGTATCTTCTGGCACAGCGAAACCAGCAGCAGCTTCTTATGGTGGTGGAACTGCAACCGTAACTAGCACCCGTTTAAGTGCAGAAGTTGTAGATCAACTGAGACAGTTGTTACAAGGTGGGTTGAAAATTAGCGTAGAACACGTAGACCAGCGCCGTTTCCGTACAGGTACTTGGGCGAGTGCCGGACAAATTGAAGCGAGAACAGAAAGAGATGCGATCGCTGCTGTAGAAGCTTGCCTCTCTGAATATCCAGGTGAATACGTGCGTTTAATTGGAATCGACACCGCAGCAAAACGCCGCGTGTTAGAAGCAATTATTCAGCGTCCATAATTTTAGGTGATAGGTGACAGAAGGCAGGAGTCAGGAGTCAGGAGTCAGGAGTCAGGAGTCAGGAGTCAGGAGTCAGGAGTCAGGAGAATTTAAGAATAAAGAATTAATTTTTCTTCCCCTGCTTCCCCTGCTTCCCCTGCTTCCCCTGCTTCCCCCACCTACCTATCTCAAAATATTCAACATTAATTTTTCCGGCTTCCGAGGTAATAAATTCCATGTCTGTGCCGCTGCTACGCCTGGGCAACAGTTTTGATTCTCTTATGAGTGGCGATGTCAATATTCATGAAACCGCCGTAATAGCACCAGGGGTAATACTCCAAGCAGCTGCCAACAGTAAAATTATTATTGGTCCTGGGGTTTGTATTGGCATGGGGTCAATTCTCCAAGTCAATGAGGGTATCCTAGAAATAGAAGTAGGAGCAAACCTGGGAGCCGGCTTTTTGATGGTTGGCCAAGGCAAAATTGGGGCTAATGCTTGTATTGGTGCTGCTACGACAGTGTTTAACTGTTCCGTCGCACCGGAGCAAGTAGTACCATCAGGTTCAATTCTGGGAGATAGCAGTCGGCAAATTGATGAAAATCAAAATCAACCAACGGTAGAAACTTCTTCTGATACCACGGTGACAAATCCCCCAGAAGCAGAACCAGAGAACCCAGAGGAAAAAGTAGTTACTTCTACTCAATTCTCTGCTGTGGCTTTTGTAGAGTTTAAACAAGAATCTACTTCCGTACCTCCACCTTCTCCCACTCCTAAAAGCCAGTCGCCTCCAGTTGCAGCAACTCCCCTGGTTACTGACTCTACTCTTACAGAAACAACTCTCCCAGGCTCTCCAGAAACTAACTCTCAAGCACCCGAACCCAGTCCTGCTAACACTGAAAGTTCTCAAATTTTTGGAACACAGATATATGGACAGGGAAGCATTAATAGACTATTGACTACATTGTTTCCCAATCGGCAACCCTTGAGTAACCAAAACTCTGAAAATTCTTCAGAGTAAGTGTTATTTGTTAGTTGTCTGCCTTTGCGAGAATCCTGGTGAATTTATGATGGAAACATACAACCAACGCTCTCTTAGTACCATCCATGCACCACGTCGCCGCGATCCCCTCAAGGATGCAGCCTTGGGTAT
Organism: Sphaerospermopsis reniformis; assembly: GCF_005402885.1. Lineage (NCBI taxonomy): Bacteria > Bacillati > Cyanobacteriota > Cyanophyceae > Nostocales > Aphanizomenonaceae > Sphaerospermopsis > Sphaerospermopsis reniformis. The sequence goes on along the minus strand of NZ_BJCE01000023.1, from coordinate 23,967 downwards.
GGTATCCACTCTCAGTTTTCCGGCTATTGTTGGCACGGCTGATATGATGCTCAAGTCGGCTGGTGTTCATTTAGTCGGCTATGAAAAAATTGGTAGTGGTCACTGTACGGCTATTGTTCGGGGTAATATTGCTGATGTACGTCTAGCTGTGGAAGCTGGTGTACAAACAGCAGAACAGTTTGGACAATTGGTGTCTAGTTTGGTTATTCCTCGGCCTTATCCCAATTTGGATATAGTTCTACCTATTAACCGTCTCACGCAAATAATGGAGGATGGCAGTTACAGCCGTTTGAGTAATCAAGCGATTGGTTTGGTGGAAACTCGTGGTTTTCCGGCAATGGTAGGGGCTTGTGATGCTATGCTGAAATCAGCAGATGTCCATTTAGCTTCCTATGAAAAAATTGGTGCGGGCTTGTGTACCGCTATTATTCGGGGTACGGTGGCTAATGTGGCTGTTGCTGTAGAAGCGGGAATGTATGAGGCAGAAAGGATTGGTGAGTTAAACGCTGTCATGGTGATTCCGCGACCTTTGGATGAGTTGGAACAAACCTTGCCTGTGGCTAGTTGCTGGGTGGAAGAACGTCAACCAGTGAATATACCCTTGAATATCAAGGATAAAATTGTTGATGCAGAAGCTGTGGAATTACCTGATTTAGCGAAATTGCCTGTTAAGGTTAAGGAAGAACTTTGGAGTGATGAGTGATGAATGATGAATGGTGAATAATCAATTATATGTAGCTGTGGACAAGAACTTTAAGACATGATTGAAAACTCAAACCTAGTTTTGACAAAGGTTTTACGTTTGCCTTTTGCCTCTTGCCTTCTGCTATATTTTCGATATTCAGCATTCATCTTGGGTTAGAAGGAATCTTACGTTTTGTGTTGTTTTGATCATATCTTTTCAATTCCATAAGTCCAATACTACACTTCTGATAGCGAGGATAGATTTTTCCCTATACTTACACTCATAACTTTAATATGTGTGCCACTACACAATATGTCAGTGTTAAGTAATACTAAATATATATAGTAGTCGGCAGATAATGAGGATCATCTCAAATTCTACAATCTTTGTAAAACAAGAGTTGTCACAATCTTACTGCTGACTAATATATCTAACCCAAGTTGCTAGTTACAAAAAAGTCAGGGTGTAGGGGTGTAGGAGAAAAACTTAATTCTTGGTTCTGAACTTCTGAACTTCTGAACTTCTAACACAACTAGCAAATTAAGTTATCTATTAACTGCTATTAGAGGAGAATCACCTTGAACCAAGCGACACTGCACCAGTTGAAGGTGTTCGAGGCCGCTGCAAGACACGGTAGCTTTACCCGTGCTGCTGAAGAGTTATTTCTCACCCAACCGACTGTATCAATGCAAATCAAGCAACTAACAAAATCTGTGGGGTTGCCATTGTTTGAACAGGTGGGAAAACGCTTATTTTTAACAGAAGCGGGACATCAGTTATTTGCCACTTGTCGCCAGATTTTTGACACTATCGCCCAGTTTGAAATGACTGTTGCGAATTTAAAGGGGCTAAAACAAGGTCAATTGCGTTTGGGGGTAATTACCACGGCTAAATATATTATTCCCCGTTTGTTGGGTCCGTTTTGCCAACTTTATCCGGGAATTGATATTTCGCTACAGGTAACAAATCATGAAGGTATTTTAGATCGGATGATTACTAATTTGGACGACTTGTATATTATGAGTCAAGTTCCAGATCATTTGGATATCAATTGTCAACCTTTTTTGGAAAATCCTTTAGTGGTTTTTGCTCCCGCTGGGCATCCGTTAGCAAAGGAAAAAAATATTCCTTTAGAACGACTGGGAGAAGAACCATTTATTATGCGCGAACCTGGTTCCGGCACACGCCGCGCTGTGCAAAGTCTCTTAGATGAACATGGGGTGAAGGTCAAGGTGAAATTGGAATTAGGGAGTAATGAAGCAATAAAACAGGCTATAGTTGGAGGCTTGGGAATTTCGGTGCTATCTCGTCATACTTTGTTGACGGATGCCCATGAGTTTAGTATTTTGGATGTCCAGCATTTTCCCATTAAGCGGACTTGGTATATAGCTTATCCAGCAGGTAAACAATTATCTATTGTTGCTCGTACTTATTACGAGTATCTGTTAGAAGCAGCAAGGAAAATTGTGGAACAGGAAATTGCTCCTCTCAGTATTAAGGTTGAGCAACTTCCGTCATAAAATTTGCATCAAATTTACATTCAAAACTTCCTTACTGCTTGACGGTGCAACAGGAAACCATTGACAATTAACCAACATAATTATTAAACCAGTGAACAGGCAAAAGGTGACAGTGATAACTGGTAACTGTTAAACATAGTGGAAAACTGGCAATGGTAAACTCGGAATTATCATCTTGGCGTAAAACAATACAAAGCTAGATTGTATCTGTCACAGTCTATGGTGACAAAGCTTTGGTTACAAGAAGAGGTGTAATAAGCTGTTGTGCATTTAATTTGTATAAGTGGAACAGGCATCTTGCCTGTTAAACAAGAGTTCAGAATATTAGGATTATACAATTTAGCTGTGTAACAGCTTATCCTTAACAGGAGAAGAACGAGAGTTATTAATTAGGGCTTGCTGAATAAACCCAAAATACTCGTAAATCAAAGGTTTGAGGCTGATCAGGAGGAAAGAAAGTGCAAGATTTTTGAAGGGTATACCTTAAAAACTGTGCATTTTGGGTCTGATAAATTAGAAAATCTGGGGATAACAGATAGCTAAAACTATTCCCTATTCCCTATTCCCTATTCCCTGCCTCAACGAAGGGACTTTTTCAGCAAACCCTAATTACACCTTTGCCTGTGACTTTGGAAACGGAGTCTGTGCGGGTAAATGGTGCTGGTACGGTAGGGGTGCGGTTGCTGGGAGTCAGCAGCGATCGCATTTATACTACTGAACCTGTAGGATAAAAGGTAGCACAGTTGACTAAGCAAATTCATCAGTTTAAGTGAAACTTTGGATTTTTTGAATTTTATTGGTAGTCAGTATAGCGAATATGCGATCGCATCTGGAGAATGTAAAACCCAACAGCAAGAATTAGAAAAACAAGTACAACCTCTTCGCGCTGCATTACAGAAAATTCAAACTTTCTTAACAATTCTCAACATGATGTTTTAGAAAAGCATTTTATAAAAGAAGAGATGGTTATCTTATATAACCAGGGTAAAATAGATGATTTTGTTTCTCAAAGAGATGAGTATTTAAAATGTAAAGAAAGTAAATTTGTTGAAAGTTTGAATATTAAATATGTAGATTAAATTCTGAGAAATATCTGGTAATTTTACCTATTTCCTGTTCCTTATTCCCAAAGCCCTATTCCCAAATACCCCAAATAGTGTATAATTCTTACCTCAATAGGTTCAAAATCAGATATTATGACTATGCTTCCTAATTTGCAACGTGCATTTGCTAACCGCAGTGTTTTAAAAGTAATTAGCGGTTTAAATAATTTTAACGCTGAAAGTGTTGCTGCTACCGTGAAAGCTGCTGATTTGGGTGGTGCAACTTTTGTTGATATCGCTGCTGATGCGGCTTTAGTGCATTTAGCTAAAAACTTGACTAAATTACCTGTTTGTGTGTCCGCAGTTGCACCAGAAAAATTTGTAGAAGCTGTTGCTGCTGGTGCTGATTTAATTGAAATCGGTAATTTTGATTCTTTTTACGCTCAAGGTCGCAGATTTGAAGCGGATGAAGTTTTGGCGTTAACTCAGCAAACCCGCGCTTTGTTACCAGAAATTACTTTATCTGTGACTGTTCCTCACATCCTAACTTTGGATCAACAAGTTCAATTAGCTGAAGATTTAGTCAAAGCTGGTGCTGATATTATCCAAACTGAAGGCGGTACTAGCAGTCAACCTGCTCACCCTGGTACTTTGGGTTTGATTGAAAAAGCTGCTCCCACTTTAGCGGCTGCTTATGAAATTTCCCGCGCTGTTTCTGTACCTGTTTTGTGTGCTTCTGGTATTTCTAATGTGACTGCACCTTTGGCTGTAGCTGCTGGTGCTGCTGGTGTGGGTGTTGGTTCTGCTATTAACCAACTCAATAGCGAAATTGCGATGATTGCGGCTGTGCGTGGTTTGGTGGAAGCTTTGGCGACTGCAAATACTCGCACTTTTGCATAAAAGGCAGGAGTTATTTATTTTGGATTTTGGATTTTGGATTTTGGATTATTTACTTTTGTCAACTCCAATCTAAAATCTAAAATCTAAAATTAGACACTCTGCACTCCTAAAAACTCATAACAAGACTTTTTCAAACCTTAAATACAAAAAACGCAGATGAACGCAGATGGTTATAAATAATTTTTTGTCAAGAGTTGATTTGTACTATTCAAGTTTTCAGATCAATTTACCCCTAAAATTGGTGCAAGCAACATCTATTTTTTCTCAGTGTTTTTTTAGAATGATTTAAGTATAGATTTTGCAAACCTTTGTATATCACGGGTTAAAAGATGGCAATTTTTGATTTTTTTAAAATTTGACATACTTACCCTGATCATGAAATTTAGAGAAATTATAGCAAATGCCGGAAACTATTGCAATACCGTTAGTAAATAAAAATATTTCTCAATAATTTGTTAAGAGATGTTAAGGGAAAATGGTTGTAAGTTTTAAATATGCAAATCAAAATCAAATTAAAATAAATAAATTTTATATTTATTCTCGGTGAGATACTTTAACCACACACCCAATTCTCTTTCCTTTATTTATACTAAAGAGAAAGTATCTTGCACAGAGTTTTCGGTTTATTATTGTCAGTGTTAACGTCTAAATTTATTGTAATTAATCTTTCTAAAAATGACTCAAAGTTCTCTTCCCCATTTTCGGGAATTATGGACAAGTTTACAAGATAACGACCGTGATTTTCTCAGACGTTTAATTGCTGGTGAAACTTCCACCCAAAAAGACAAAGGAGTGATGAAAAAACTAATGCGAAAAGAAATCCTGACTCCAGAAGGTAACGCTTTTCAAGTGCCTTTAGTACAACGATTTGTAGAACAATTACTAGAGGAAGAGTAAAATCAATATCCTTTTCCACATCACAGAGAGTTTGGGGAGAAGTTTTCCCTCCTCCCTCTTAACTGTCACCTCTGTTAACTTAAACAGTCTTTCAACGCATAAATGACTTTATCTTGCTGTTCCTGTGTGAGTTCTGGGAACATGGGTAAAGAAATCACTTCATGACAGGTTTTTTCGGACACAGGTAATTGTCCTGGTTGATAGCCTAAATTTTCATAAACCGGCTGCAAGTGTAAAGGACGGGGATAATAGAGCATTGTGCTTACTTCTTTTTCTTGCAGTTGAGTCCGCACCCAGTCCCGATATTTGGAACTTGCACCGTTTCTTTCTTCACTGGAAACGCGGATGGTATATTGATTCCAAACGGCTTCTCCTCCTAATAATTCTTGGGGGGGAGTAATGCCAGGAATTTGACTGAGGTATTGATAATAATATGTTGCTATTTTTTGCCTGTGTTTGTTCCAGGTGTCTAGATAGCGGAGTTTAATTTGCAGAATGACTGCTTGAATCGCATCTAAGCGACTGTTAACTCCGATTTCTTCGTGAATGTATCTAACTTTGCTGCCATGTTCTCGTAATATTCGCAGTTTAGCAGCGATCGCACTATCGTTAGTTGTAATTGCACCCCCATCACCGCAACCACCAAGGTTTTTGGTGGGGTAAAAGCTGAAACATCCAATATGACCAATACTACCAACTTTTTGATTTTCCCAACTTGCACCGGTGGCTTGAGCGCAATCTTCAATCACTGCTAAATTATGAGAGTTGGCGATCGCCATTAAAGCTGTCATATCCACTGGTAAACCAAACAGGTGAACGGGGATAATAGCTTTAGTTTTGGGTGTAATTGCTGCGGCTATTTGGGTGACATCTAAATTAAAGGTAGTGGCATCAATATCTACAAATACAGGTGTTGCACCGACAGCAGTTATGACTTCGGTGGTAGCAAAAAAGCTAAAGGGTGTGGTAATAACTTCATCACCTGCACCAATTTCTAAAGCACGTAAAGCCAGATATAAAGCGTCAGTACCGGAATTACAAGCTACACATTCCGTGACACTATGATAAGCTGCAAACTGTTCTTCAAAACCTTCTACCGCAGGACCACCAATATAACGGCCAGAACTGAGAACTTCTAAAACAGCATGACTAACTTCAACTTCAATGGTGGCATATTGCTGTTTGATATCAAATGCAGGAACGGAATTTACACTTTGGATCATAGTTGTTATTTTATCGGGAGATTCAAAAGATACACTTTTAACGGTGATATAGCAGTATACAGGGTAGTTATGACATTAATTTACGACATTAATTGATCATAAAACTAGGACTAAAATAGGTTGTACTTCTACCTTCTGCCTGTAAACTATCTCAGGAAATAAAGAAACCATGCCGGATTTGATTAAACTGGATATTGTAGATTTAGTGTTAGCTGTGGGTTTAATGGCGATCGCTATTGGTTTATCTGCCTGGGAAAAATTAGGACTAGAGTTAAACCTAGCATTAGCCACCGGTAGAACCATCCTCCAACTTATAGTATTAGGATACGTTTTAGACTTCATTTTTGCTGTTGACAATGTTTGGGCTGTTGTGGGAATTTTTACTATCATTCTCACAATTACGGCGATTGTCGCACGAAACCGCATCAGTCAAAAAATTCCTTTGGTACTGCCTTTAGTTTGGGTAGTGATTTTTGCTAGTACGTCATTAACCTTACTTTACACCAATTTTTTGATTATCCAACCTGACAGATGGTATGAACCCCGTTATTTAATTCCTTTGGGTGGTATATTGATCGGTAACGCTATGAATGCCGCAGCAGTAGCCGGAGAAAGGCTAGTTAGCAGTATTAATCAATTTCCTACAGAAATAGAAACACACCTCAGTTTAGGTGCAACACCCCAGCAAGCTGTTAGTCACTATCGCCAGGATGCAATTAAAGCTGCTTTTGTTCCTACTTTAAATCAAATGATGCTAATTGGCATGGTGACAATACCCACTTTTACCAGTGGACAATTATTAGCTGGAGTATCTGCGTTGGCAGCGGTTTCTTATGAAATTTTAATTATTTTTATGGTAGCTGTGGTTAATTTGTTGACGACTATTTTTGTCACTAAAGGTTTATGTCGGCAATTTTTTAATGATGCGATGCAGTTGGTAAGATGATATTAAGTTTTGCTATAATTAAAAGTAAATATCACATTTTTGATTATGAGTATCTTAATACCTGATGATATTCTGCGAGCGAGCAAAATGACAGAAGAAGAATTAAAATTAGAAATTGCTATCATGCTTTATCAACAAGGAAAAATTAGTGGTGGTAAAGTTCGTGCTTGGACTGGACTAACAGTGATAGAATTTCAACATCAGCTTGCTGTAAGAGGACTTTGTGTTAATTATGATATAGAGGATTTTCAATCAGATATCAAAACCCTAGAATCAATGGGGTTATTATGATTATCGTTAGTGATACTTCACCCATTACTAATTTAGCAGCAATTAGTCAACTAGATTTATTGCAAAAACTTTACACTTCTATTATTATTCCCACAGCAGTTTATAATGAAATGGTCAAAGTAGATAAAGTTGTTCCGGGTGCTGTGGAGGTACAAACTTTACCTTGGATTCAACAACAGACTGTTGTAGATTCTCAAAGAGTAATTGTGATTCAAGAAAACGAAGAAAATATAGATTTAGGTGAAGCAGAAGCGATTGCTTTAGCTCTGGAACTCAAAGCTAATTTACTATTAATGGATGAACGTCGAGGTAGAATAGTTGCAAGTAGCTATGGTTTACAAATAACTGGGTTATTAGGAGTCCTATTGCAAGCGAAACGACAAATTTTGATCCCTTCTGTAAAAATTTTGTTAGATAAAATGATTGAAAAAGCTGACTTTCGAGTCAGTAAGGAATTGTATTCAACAATTATACAAGCTGCTGGGGAATAATTAGGATTGAGAGTTATTCATCCCTAAAAAGTTCTAATTGTGTTTGTTTCACTTCCTTTTGTTTTTCCGCAGATTTCAAAACTTCTAAACTTAATCTCATATCTAATCTTTTTTGTTGTTCAATGATTTCTTGTACTGTGATAATCTGAATTTTATCTACAGGTTGACTCATATACCGACTTTGATAAATTCCTGCTTCTTTTGCAGTTTGGATCATGTCTTTTGTCGGTGGTTTTAAGGTAATAAAAATCCCTAATACTGCACTTTCTAGGGTTATTGTTCCCTGTAAATCTCTAATATCTCCAGATTTGACATTACCAGATTTTACTTGTAAAATTATCTTTTCTGGTTCGTTTTTGTCTCCTGTAAAATACGCTATTCCATCAATTCCTTTATCTGCTCCTTTCTTTTGATTAATGGTAGCACGATTATTAGTATAGGTTAAAATTGCCCATTTCTCAAATTCTTTACGAGTGCGATCGTCTTTTTTCAATGCTAATGCTTCCGCAGATTGCATATCTTTGGGAATACCGCTAATATTAATATTTTCTAATACTTGTTTGCCAAAAGAGTCTTCTAATCTTTTCAGAATTAAACTAATACTTTGATAAGTAATATCAATTCCTATCCATTGTCGATTTAATCTTTGTGATACTGCTACTGTTGTTCCACAACCACAATAAGCATCTAATATGATATCACCTTCGTTACTACTGGCTTGAATTATTCTTTCTAATAATGCTTCGGGTTTTTGGGTGGGATATCCTAATAATTCTTTGTGCCAAGATCGCAAAGCTTCTACATCATTCCAAGTATCTTGGATTGGTAAACCTTCACTTTCATCTAAATATCTTTTAATTCTCGCAACACGATTTTTAGTATAGTAAATTCTCCCTTGTTTATCAAGTTTTTCCATTGTTTCTTTTGGACATCTCCACAGTTTTGTCACTCCATTCCATTCATATTGATAACCGCCTCCAGCTAAACCAGCAGCACCCAAATCACCTGACATCCATTTTCTCCCATCATCATCTTGATATCTGTAATATTTATCAATATAACTTTGTTCATATTTTTGATATACCTGATTCCAGGTAGTTTTCCAACTTTTGGAATAGTAAAAAATCACATCATGAACATTACCATATTTACCAGAATCACTATGTCCTGATGTACGTTTCCAGATAATTTCATTTTTGAAATCTCCACCTTGAGAACAAAAAATAGCATCTATAATAATTTTTAAATAATGGGAAGCTGTGGGATCACAATGCAAGTAAAAACTACCTGTGGGTTTCAAAACTCGGTGGATTTCTGCTATTCTTAAAGTCATGTTCACTAAATAAGCTAATAGACTTCCTTTACCCAGAACTTTGGTTAACCCAGAAATTAAATCTATGCTTTGAGAAGTAAAATGTCCTAAATAGTTTTCTTGAATTTCTGCTAAACCTTGATTAGCGTGATCATCCCATGTCCATGTATCAATAAAAGCTTGAGTTTTTGCTTTATCTTCTTTACCGATATTATTATAAATTTGGTGATAATTGCGTTGAGAATTAAAGGGCGGATCAATATAGCAAATATCCACAGTTTCATCTTTGATGTGTTTTCTCAAAACCTGCAAATTATCACCATAAAATAACTGATTGACCATAATTAATAATCTCAAAATTTAAATGTTTTAGCTATTTCAAGATCATATTTTACAATATGTCTAATTCAATGCTATAAAATCGTATAAAATTTTAATATTTTCCTGGTTGATTACTTTAATAAATAAGTCAAAATCCAATTAAAATTGATAGATACCGGACTTCTTAAAGAAGTCCGGTATCTGGGTAAATGATATTAAATGATATTAAATGATATTTACTTTTTAGGCCACCGCCAATTATACCGATTCCATTCATAAACACCGGGTATTTCATATTCACTACCATTAAAAAACCGAATTTGACAAATACTAAAACTGTCATTACTATTAACAATTTCATCAATATTAATTACCATACAGGGAATCCATTCCTTCTGAGATATATCATCTTCTGGTATCCATTCCCACAGTGCATTAGAAACTTCAATGCGATCGCCTACTTTCAGTTTTAAAGCTTCTTCCAAATAAGCATACTTATCAAAATGATATGCTTGCACCCGATTTAACCACTGTAAACCATAACGTTGGCGAATAAATTGCACTTTTCCCGAATCTTGTGCTAAAAGCCAATCATTAAGTAATTGTACTTTCCAAGTGCGGTTTTGTGCTTCCTCTGCTTTGACAAACTCCAAAAACACCTCTAATTCCTCTGGAGTCAGTTCATCCAAAGGGTTGTTAGTATCTGATACCTTAGAAGTTAAGCTTCTCTGAATCTGTTCGACTACTTGCAGCAATATTTGTTTCTGTATATCAGTGAGAGGACAGTCAGCAGCATCACAACGACTAAATGCTGTTTGCAAGACTGCTTCAATCTCATCTGGATTCATAAGCTGGTGCAAAGAATGGTCTATTGATACAATTATTGCAAAATTAAATTCCACTTTCTCATTAAAAAACAGGGAATTTTCGGTAATCGGCAAATAAAACTTTTGTATACTTTTTGTAAATTTACTTTGTGTTTTATGCGATCGCACTCACTCAAGCTATCACTCAAGCTAATATTAATCTCTTGTTTATTAGTTTTCTGCTCTTGGGTTTTTACCTTACCAGCCCAAGCTTTAACACAAATTAAACTATCTGACTTATCATACCAAGATTGTCCACCAGAATTAGCACAAGGTGCTGTTGTTAGTAATGGTTCAGGGTCTGCTAATTGCTTTATTGTCACTGGTAAAGCAGAAAACAGCACTTATAAAACAGTCTATGACGCAGATATCTACGGACGCATCTATGATGCCAATAATAATCCAATATTACAAAACCGCACCCGTCTAGGTTCTATTCCTGAAGTACCACCTGGTGTTAGTAATTTTGAGTTAAGAATTTCTGTACCTGCAAACCAACCAACTCCATTACAACTAAAGCAATTTAAAGCATCTGGGTTTAGCGGTAAAGTGAGAAGATAGGAGTCAGGAGTCAGGAGTTATTGATTTTGGATTTTGGATTTTGGATTGTTTTTGTTAACTCCAATCTAAAATCTAAAATCTAAAATCTAAAATTTTCCTCCCTATTCCCTGCCTCCACGAAAAGACTTTTTCAGCAAATCCTATATTTTTACACTACATTCCCGGCTGATATCAGACCGGGTAATTACCGAAATGAGCAGAAATGATTTAAAATCCCTGGACTAAAGGAACAAGACCAGATATTAAACTACTAGCAACATTGAGTGCAAGGAAAGCTAGGATAGGCGAAAAATCCATACCACCCAATGGGGGGATAATTGAACGAAATAGATTAAGATAGGGGTCACTAATCTGGCTCAAGGCTGCAAATGGTTGGTTATACCAGTTGACTTGGGGAAACCAGGTTAATAAAACCCGAATGATTAGCAAAGAGCTATAGATAGTGATGAAAGTATTGAGAGTGTTAATCAGTAAATACATAGATGGGTTATTTTTGTGGTAAAAGCTAAACGCTGTCTTATTTCTTGATTGTAATGGAGCTAATGTCATAGCGTCTGCAAATAACAGCGACATCTACCAAAATAGGTTTTTTGCTATGATATAGCCGTTGTTTAAGGGTCTTGGGACATAGAGCGTTCAGCGGTTGGAGATGAACTACCATTAACATTGCTCAACTGATTTCGCACATCATCAATTGTGGCATTGAGTTGAGCGATTTTATCTTCTAGCGATCGCCTTGCTGTTTCCATTTCTAAATCTTCACCAGCAGCGGATCTCATCTGCCGTTTTCTTCTAGCTGGAACTTTACCCGCTGTCACAGAACCATTGTTAATTTCTCTCTCTTCCTCTTCCACTGTATCCCGTCGAGATGCCAGCACAGCACCTAAAACGCCGCCAACTACACCGCCAACAATAGACCCAAGTAAAAAACCACTGGCAAAACCATCTTTTTGACTCATATTTTCACCGCCTTGAACAAAGAAACCATCAGAAGCCCATTTTCAGTAATTTTATTAGTTATCCAAACATTCGGGTCTAAAACCCCGCTTTTTCAGGTGCAAAGTTTTTGCAGTGGGTGATTAATACCCATAACAAAAACGGCCTTCTGCCTTCTGCCTTCTGCCTTCGTCAAGTCCCAAAGATGCGATCGCCTGCATCTCCTAATCCCGGTACAATAAATCCCTGATCGTTAACCGTTTCATCAATGATGGCACTATAAACTGTTAAGCCAGGATAAGCAGCACTCAATTTTTGCAAAGCTGGTGGTGCAGCTACCACGCAAACAATTCGCGTTAACGTCGGATCAACACCCCTTTGTGTCAATTCTGCCATTGCTGTCATTATAGATCCTCCTGTTGCTAACATGGGATCGGTAATTAACACCCTCGTTTCTGGATCAAATTTCTCTGGTAGTTTGTTCAAATAACAAGAGGGTTCTAAGGTTTCCTCATTTCGCACTAAACCCAAATGGTAAACTTTTGCTAAAGGTAATACCGTTTGCGCTCCCTCTAATAAGCCTAACCCAGCCCGGAGAATCGGTACAACTGCCACTGGTACTTGTGGATCAATGAAAGTTGCTGCACAAGGAGCTAAGGGAGTATTAACCACCGTGTTTTGCGTTGGTAACCACTCTCTTGCGGCTTCATAACTTAGCCATCGTCCCAACTCCGTAATCGCAGAGCGAAATAATACTGAAGGTGTAGCTGCATCACGAGCTACCGCCAGCCAGTGTTTGATCAGGGGATGGGGTGGGACATAAACTAGCAATTGTTGAGTCATAGTTCAAAAAGCAGCCTCTCACTATCAAGGAACTGATCCACCATCATACTCTTTCCCGCCTGTGCATTGGTTAGATAGGCTCATTTATGGCTGTGGACAATCTGTGTATTTCCGGCATTTGTGCGATCGCTTTCCAACTATTGCAATAAATTTTCATTAGTAGTTGACAGATATTCTCAATCAAGGCTATATTGTTTATAGTGTTCTCCTCTCTTTAAAGGATCGGCAGACGGGATTGGCCAGTAATAGCGGCTTGTCCCTCTTTTTTTCAGCTTTCAAGGCTAAAATATAAAAAATGAGAACAAATACGCAAACTCTAGTATTTACCAATTACCAATTACCAATTACCAATTAGCAATTACCAATTACCAATTATGTTTGATGCTATTATTATTGGTGCTGGTATCGGGGGTTTAGTTACCGCCACCCAGTTAGCAGCTAAAGGCGCGAAAGTCTTGGTTTTAGAACGTTATTTAATTCCTGGTGGTAGTGCAGGTTATTTTCAACACCAAGGATATACTTTTGATGTTGGTGCATCCATGATATTTGGTTTTGGTAAAAAAGGAACAACCAACCTACTCACCCGCGCTTTAGATGCAGTCAATGTTCACTTAGAAACCATCCCTGATCCTGTCCAAATTCATTATCATTTACCTGATAATTTAGATATTAAAGTTGATCAAAATTACGAGAAATTTTTACAAAATTTAATTGCTTATTTTCCCCATGAAGAAACAGGGATTCGCCGATTTTATAACGAATGTCAAAAAATTTTTAATTGCCTCAATAGCATAGAATTATTATCATTAGAAGAAATTGGTTATGTAATGCGAGTATTCTGGCAAAACCCCTTAGCTTGCTTAGGTTTAGCCCAATACTTACCGCAAAATGTTGGCGATATAGCCCGCAAATATATTAAAGATCCGTTATTATTAAAATTCATAGATATTGAATGTTATTGTTGGTCTGTCGTTCCTGCTAATATGACACCAATGATTAATGCTGGAATGGTGTTTTCTGATCGTCATTATGGGGGAGTTAATTATCCTAAAGGTGGAGTAGGAAAAATTGCCCAAAAATTAGCAGAAGGTTTAGAAAAATGTGGTGGTAAAATTGAATATCAAGCAAGAGTGACAAAAATTCTCACTAAACAGGGTCAAGCTATTGGTGTACAATTAGCAACAGGTGAAGTTTATCATGGTAAAAAAATTGTATCTAATGCTACGCGCTGGGACACTTTTGAAAAATTACTACCAAAAGCACAAATACCACCTAATGAGAAAAATTGGCAGCAGAGATATCAGAAATCACCAAGTTTTTTAAGTTTGCATTTAGGTGTAAAAGCTTCCGTATTACCTACAGGAACAGAATGTCATCACATTATTTTAGAAGACTGGGAAAAAATGGAATCAGCAGCAGGGACCCTGTTTGTATCTATTCCCACATTGCTAGATCCGAGTTTAGCTCCTCCAGAATACCACATTATTCATGCTTTTACACCGGATTGGATTGATAATTGGCGGGGACTTTCTAGGAGTGAATATGCAGAAAAGAAGGAACAAGCAGCAGGGGAAATTATTAACAGATTAGAACGAATTTTTCCCGGTTTAGATGCGGGTTTGGACTATATGCAAGTGGGAACACCCCTAACCCATCGGCGGTTTTTAGGTAGGGTTGATGGAACTTATGGACCAATACCCAGACGTAAGTTATGGGGTTTGTTGGGTATGCCTTTTAATCGTACCACCATACCTAATCTTTATTGTGTGGGTGATAGCACATTTCCGGGTCAAGGTTTAAATGCTGTGGCGTTTTCTGGGTTTGCTTGCGCTCATCGTATTGCGGTAGATTTGGGAATTTAGATAATTAGTGTGGTGAGTTAGGCGATCGCTAACACACCCTTATCTATCTACTTTAGCTGTCACCTCTTCTTCCTTGTTCTCTTAATAATTGATCCATCCATTCTTGAGCTTCCACAGATAAATCTGGTACAGGAGGAATATTATAATCTAAGGTTAAATCAAATCTAGCTTTTTTATAGATAACTGATAACAAATCCTGCAAGTTTACTTCTATTTCCTGTTCCCCTTTTTGTAGAGGAATAGTAAAATTAGGTATAGTTTCTCTGACACTAAATGCAAATAGTTGAGCCGATGGCAAGCGATAAGACCTAACAATTAAAATTCGATAATCTGTATCAGCAATATGGGTAATCATAGGCATCTTTTCCCCAGCCCTAATTAAGTCTATTTCTACTAAATTAGTATCACTTTGTAGTATTTTCTCCCGTTTGTCTAAATAAGATTTTCTACCTTCTTTTGTTCTTTTATTAGTAGGAGAAAGCACTTCAATTATAGTTACTACTTTACCTGTAGAAACTTCTCTAATTTCTAAATATCCTTCTTTGATTTCTAAAGGTAAGGGTAATGTGACATCGACGGATTTATTTGCTGTTTCTGTGGATAAAGTTGCTGTTGCTGTATAACTATCTGATTTTTGAGTTTTTTGTTTTACTGATAAAATCGTTACATCGGGAATACCAACTAACAGAGAATCTTCACTGTCAGTTCTATAGGTGCGTTTTTCTATAGCTACGCGATATTTTTGGCTAAGATGGGATTCTATATTATCAGCAATCGCTGTAATTAATCTATGATGTACTTCTGACCATAAATCAGGATTTTCTAAATAGGGATTCATCCCTGGAAATGGTGAAGTCATAAATTTATCCTATACAATTATTGGAGTTCCTGTTTTATTATAGCATTTCTAGGAAAGTAAGTATTATATATTGTAGGGTGTGTTAGGCACAGCGTAACGCACCCTAATGAAGTTTTACATTTAAACTAATTTCACTTTATTTGCTGCTTTTGTCGCTTTTTCCCTTGCTGATTTTTCATCATTACCTTTTGCTAATGCAACTCCCATTCTTCTGTAAGGATGTGCGGTTGGTTTACCAAATAATCTAATATCTACATCCTTTTCTACTAATGCTTCTGCAACACCAGTAAAAGCAATAGAATCAGATTTTTCAGAGGCTAAAATTACCGCACTTGCAGAATATCCTAGTTGTTCAATATGGGGAATAGGTAAACCTAAAATTGCCCGTAAATGTAATTCAAATTCATTCAAATTCTGGGAAATTAACGTTACCATTCCGGTATCATGGGGACGAGGTGAAAGTTCAGAGAAAATCACTTCATCTTTAGTGATGAAAAATTCTACCCCAAAAATTCCCGCACCTCCTAAAGCATCAGTAACTTTTTTAGCAATTTCTTGAGCAGCTAATATTTTATCATCAGAAATATTTGCAGGTTGCCAAGATTCTTGATAATCTCCTCTTTCTTGTCTGTGTCCAATGGGAGGACAGAAAATAGTTTCTGCATCCCATTGTTTAATTGTCAGTAAAGTGATTTCTATTTCAAAATTGATAAATTCTTCAACTATGACTTTTTGACTGTCACCTCTAGAATTTTCAATTGCATATTTCCAAGCTGTTTCTACTTCTGTTTTATCATTAACTACAGATTGACCTTTTCCTGATGATGACATGACAGGTTTAACAACATTAGGAAAACCGATTTCTTCAGAAATAGCAATCAATTCTTCTAAGCTGACTGCATAACCATATTTAGCGGTTCTTACCCCTAATTCCTTATGTGCTAATTCTCGGATTCTATCACGATTCATCGTGTAATTAGTTGCTGCTGCGGTAGGAATAACTGTGATTCCTCTTTGTTCAAATTCCTGTAATTTTTCAGTTCTAATTGCTTCAATTTCTGGGATAATAAAATCAGGTTTGTGTTTACTAACTACCGCTTCTAAATCATCTGCACTGAGCATAGAAATTACTTCTGAACAGTCAGCAACCTGCATTGCGGGAGCGTTTGCATAACGATCAACTGCAATCACATAATTACCTAAGCGTTGTGCAGCAATGACAAATTCTTTTCCTAGTTCTCCTGAACCGAGTAACATGAGTTTTTGGGGTAGTTGCAGTGATTTTTTCATAGTTTACCTTGGTCGTGTTTGATATGTTGATATTTTAAGATAATAAACTATTTAGATGACCGAATTTTGCGAGGGGATTTGAATTTTTCAATTGTCTGAATCAGGACACCCTTCGGGAAGTCAAAAGTAAAAAGTCAAAAGTCAAAATTTAATTGTCTGAATCAGGATGTCCAGGATTAAAGGATTTACAGGATGTTATTGATTGCTGATCGTGTTAATACTTATGTAGTGTGTTATAATCACGGACATCATCAATCATTATCCTGATTTATGCTACAACCCGGAAAAGCATTAAAAAAACGTCCCCAATATGTGATAGAAACAGAAATTGGTGTTGGAGGTTTTGGTGTTACTTATAAAGCTAAACATCAAGATTTGAATTTTCCTGTAGTTATTAAAACTCCTAATAGTCGGTTGTGTAGAGATGCTAATTATCCTAAATTTGTGGAAGGTTTTCGCAAAGAAGGAAGAAGATTAGCCGATATTACGCAATTTCATCATCCTCATATTGTCAGAATTATAGACTTTTTTGAAGAGGATAATTTACCATGTTTGGTGATGGATTTTGTCAAGGGTGAAAATTTATATCATTTAGTACAAGATAAAGGAATTTTATCAGAATCAAATGCTATTGATTATATTAAACAAATTGCTGACGCTTTATCTCTTTGTCATGAAAATGGCATTATTCATCGGGACGCACATCCTGGAAATATGATATTAAGAGAAAATAGCAATACTGTAGTTTTAATAGATTTTGGTTTAGCGGGAAATGTGAATAGTCAAAGTATTAACCAAGCTGCTAATTTAGCTTTTGCACCTTGGGAACAAATGTTAGAAACGGAAAAATCAGCAAGTATAGATGTTTATACTTTAGCTGCTTCTTTGTTTTATTTGGTGACTGGAGATACTCCCACACCTTGTTTAGCAAGGAAGATGTTAAATAATGATTTAATTGAACCAAAAAGGATAAATTCAAAGATTAGTGATAGGTTAAATAAAGCGATTATTCAAGGTTTGGAATTAGAACCTAAAAACCGTCCCCAAAGTATGAAGGAATGGGTGGGTTTATTTCCTGGTTTAAGTAGTGGTAATAATGGTAATGAGTTAGAATTAAAATCAGATGTAGGGATGGATTATAATAAACTGCAAAACTACCTTAAAGCAGGGAACTGGAAAGAAGCGGATAAGGAAACAGCACAGGTAATGTTAGAAGTTGCAAAACGGGAAAAGGAAGGTTGGTTAGATACAGAACACATTGATAATTTTCCCTACAAAGACCTTCGCACCATTGACCAATTATGGGTAAAATACAGTGATGGTAGATTTGGGTTTTCTGTTCAGAAAAGGATTTATCAGGGTTTAGGTGGAACGAGAGAATATAACTCAGAAATCTGGAATAAGTTCGGGGATAAGGTAGGATGGAGAAAAGGAGGAAGCTGGTTGAGAAGCGGGTTGTACTACAGAGATATTACTTTTGATATAAAAGCACCAGAAGGCCACCTCCCCTGTGTTTGTTTTGGGTGGGGTGTGGTTGTGTTGGGTGTGTGGGGGGTTCTCTTCTCTCGTGTCGAGACTTGTAAACTGTAACATTTAAAGATTATGGAAAATTATTAAGTCAGAATCAGGATAACCAGGATTAAAGGATGTACAGGATGGTAATTTTTAGATGGTTTGTAATCATTTCAATAAAATCATCAAAAAACATCCTGTAAATCCCAACATCCTCACAAAAAATCATCAAAAAACATCCTGTATATCCTCAAATCCTGGACATCCTGATTCAGACAATTAAAATCCTCAAATCATCACAAACAATCATCAAAAAACATCCTGTAAATCCTCAAATCCTGGACATCCTGATTCAGACAAATAATGATTAAATCTGGTAGTTTATCAAAAAATGTCAAAGTACGGAAATTAGACGTACAATAGAAAAAAGTTGAGATCCATAAAATTTATGCTAAATACTGGAAAATCATCATTATCTAAAAAAGAACGTTTAGAAGCACGATTAACTTCTGAACAGAAAGAAATATTACAAATTGCTGCGGAAATTGAAGGAACAACTTTAACTGATTTTGTCATTAGAAGCGCACAATCCCACGCTCGTAAAGTAATATCAGAACATAATCAGATTAAATTGAGTTTAAAAGATTCTCAATCTTTTGTAGAATCACTACTGCATCCTCCAACACCTAATGCACGGATGATGAAAGCTGCGGCTGAGTATAAAAAAGCAACAGAATTAAAATGACTATTCCTAACTTTAATTATATCATTGAGCCTATTTCTGCTCAACATAATCGAGATGATTTTTCCTGTGGAATAGAAGCACTTGACTATTATTTAAAAAAGCAAGCTAAACAGGATGTACGGCGATTTTTGACAGCAGTATTTGTTTTATATGATTCAGAAAAACAACATATTGCTGGTTATTATACATTAGCTGCAACTGCTATTCAATTAACTGATTTACCTGATTTTCTCATCAGAAAATTGCCTAAATATCCCTTACTTCCAGCTACATTATTAGGAAGATTAGCTATTGATAAAAATTATCAAAATCAGGGATTAGGTACTTTTCTATTATTTGACGCTTTAGCAAGAAGTAAGAATAATGAAGTAGCTTCTATGGCAGTTGTAGTGGATGCTAAAAATGATCAAGCTAAGGCATTTTATGAATATCATCAGTTTATCCCCTTTTCTAGTCAACCACTAAAACTTTATTTACCAATGGCGACTATTTTAGAGATGTTACCATAACTTTGTAGGGTGCGTTAGGAGTGCAAAAAGATGATAAAATACACAAATCAAATACATGACGTAACGCACCATTTTGATTGTCAGAATTAGGATACTCAGGATTAAAGGATGTACAGGATGGTAATTTTTAGATAGTTTAAATTATTTAAAGACAATCATCAAAAAACATTCTGAAAAATCCTCAACATCCTCACAAAAAATCATCAAATAAAATAAGATACAATATTGATAATCCACATCACCCGAAATGATAATGGTTCAAACCCCTATTAAACCCCTAACCCTTGATGAATTTCTCAAATTACCAGAAACAAAACCAGCAAGCGAATTTATTAACGGTGAAATCATTCAAAAACCCATGCCCCAAGGAAAACATAGCACAGTTCAGCTTGACCTCGGTTCTAATATTAACCTAGCACTAAAACCCCAGCATATCGCCCGCGCATACTCTGAATTACGCTGTACCTTTGGCGGTAGATCCATTGTACCAGATATTGCCGTCTTCACTTGGGAACGCATTCCCCGCGATGAAAATGGTGAAGTTGCTAATACTTTTACTATCCCTCCTGACTGGACAATTGAAATACTTTCTCCTGAACAAAGTCAAACTAAAGTAGTTAGAAATATTCTTCATTGTCTTCAATATGGTACTCAAATGGGTTGGTTAATTGACCCTGAAGAAAAATTAATTTTTGTCTATTTTGCTGATCAACGTATTCTATTATTTGAATTAGAAACAGATACTTTACCTGTTCCAGCTTTTGCAGAGTCTTTTAATCTCACTGTAGGTCAACTTTTTAGTTGGCTAAATGAATAGAAGTTTAATATATTCTTTGTCTGAATCAGGATAACCAGGATTAAAGGATGAGCAGGATAGTAATTTATAGATTGTTTAAATTATGCAAAATCAATCATTTGAAAACCTCCTCAAAAATCCCCAACATCCTCACAAACAATCATCAAAAAACATCCTGAAAATCCTCAAATCCTGGACATCCTGATTCAGACAAATTAAAATATTAGTAGTAAATCCTAATTCTCACAATAATAAAATAACAAACTTTGGAAAAATACACTATGCCTAAAATTATCCTAGAAATATCAGAAGAACTATCTCAACAAATAGCACAAATAGGAATAGATACCTTACCAGAACTCCTAGCTGTAAGTCTGCAAAAACCATTAATACCAACACAAGTTTACCAATATATCCTTAATTTTATTGCCAGTAACCCTACTCCACAAGAAATTGCTGAATTTAAACCCACACCGCAAATGCAAGAAAGGTTACGTACTTTACTAACACGCAGTAAATCAGGTGAAATTACACCTAGTGAAGTGCAAGAATTAGATGAATATGAACGCATTGAACACTTAATGGTGATGATTAAATCTGGTAATTTATCTTATTTAGGGTTTGCTGAATAAACCTAAAACCTTGATATATCAAAGGTTAGAGGCTGATAAACAGGAAAAAAGTGCAAGGGTTTTGAAGGGTATACCGGAAAAAGTGTGCATTTTTTGGGATTTCAAGAGATAGCAAAGAAATTTTCAAATCTCCTCCTGACTCCTGACTCCTGACTCCTATGCCCTCACGGAAAGACTTTCTCAGCAACCCCTATTTAAAGAGTAAAAATGAGTAAATCATATATCTCGGCTGCACTTCGCCGCTTAGTAGAAGAACGTGCAAATTATCAATGTGAGTATTGTTTACTACCTGCAAAAGTTGCATTTTTTCCCCACGAAATTGATCATATTATTGCAGAAAAGCATGGTGGTGAAACCAACGCTGACAATTTAGCCCTCACTTGTTGGCGTTGTAACCGATATAAGGGTAGTGATTTAGGTTCATTTGACCCAGATACAGGTAATTTTAGCTTTTTATTTAACCCGCGTCAGCAGGAATGGAAATTACATTTCATGTTTTCAGAAGTGGTTTTAGTTGGTTTGACTTGTGAAGGAAGAACAACAGTTAAATTGTTACAAATGAATAGCGAAGAAAGATTATCTGAACGCAAAAAATTAAATTTATCATAGTAAGTATAAAGAAAACAAAAACATCCTGATTCTGAAAAATTACAAGATCAGTACATCATTTTAATAACTGAAAATATTTCTCTGTGTCCTCTGTGTTTCTGTGGTTCGTTAAAAAAACATCCTGTAAATCCTCAAATCTTGGACATCCTGATTCTGACAAATGTCAAAATTTAAAGGCAAAATTTAAAATTCATTTACCAATACAAAACCTACTAAAAATCCGATCTAAAACTGATTCCGTCACCTCTTCACCCGTAATTTCTCCCAACGCATAAATAGCACCTCGTAAATCAATAGTCCAAAAATCTAAAGGTAATTGATTTTTAATAGTTTCTTGCACCTGTGCTAAATCAATCTTTGCTTTTGTTAATGCTGCTGCTTGTCTTTGATTAATAGCTAAATCCAGATTAGCAGCTTCCACATTTCCAACTTCCACACTTTCCAAAATCGCTGTTTCTAAATCATCAATACCCTGATTTTTCGCAGCAGCAGTTTCAATTTTAGCTTTTACATTTTGGATTTTAGATTTCAGAGTTTGTTTTTCTGCTTCGGAAATGAGGTCAATTTTATTAATTACTAAAATCAAAGGACGATGTTTTACCTGTTCATAAATTTCTTGATCTGCATCGGTCCAACCCACAGAACCATCAATAGTAAATAACACTAAATCTGCATTATTCGCAGCTTGACGCGATCGCTCAACTCCTATTTTCTCAACCTGATCTACTGTTTCTCTAATACCCGCAGTATCCAAAACTTGTACAGGTATTCCCCCTACAACTAACTGAGATTCTACCACATCACGGGTTGTACCAGGTAAGTCGGTGACAATAGCGCGATCGCTCTGACTCCAAGCATTTAATAAACTTGATTTTCCCACATTCGGACGGCCAACAATGGCAACTTTTAACCCAGTTCTTAATAATTCACCTTGATCTTTTGTGGCTAATAATTTATTTATTTCTAAACTAATTCTATCAATTTCATGAATAATTCTTTGTTCATCTAAAGGCGGTAAATCTTCTTCAAAATCAATTCTCGCTTCAATTTCTGCTAAAATATCTAAACATTGAGAGCGTAAATTTCTAATCGGTTGCGCTAATTTACCCCGTAAACCTGCTAATGCTGTTTGTGCAGCTTGGGGAGATTTTGCACCAACTAAATCTGCAATACTTTCAGCTTGGGTTAAATCTAATCTACCATTTAAAAAAGCCCTTAACGTAAATTCCCCCGGTTGCGCTAACCTTGCACCATTTTCTAAACATAATTGCAATACTTGTTGCACTGCCATAATTCCCCCGTGACAATGAAACTCTACCACATCTTCACGGGTGAAAGAACGGGGTGCTTTCATTATTAATAATAAAGCTTCATCAATTACTTGCTTGGTTTGGGGTTGACGGATAAAACCATAAAGGATGCGGTGACTTTCCCACGCTTGTTTTCCCGGTGCTAAAAATAGAGTTCTGGCGATCGCCATTGCATGATCACCAGAAACCCGCACAATACCTACACTACCTTTTTGGGGGACAACAGCAGTAGCGATAGCCGCGATCGTTCCAGTATGAGTTAATAATTCTGACATAGGAGTTTAGATAACAGGTAATAGGTAGCACCAAGAATAACTTCTGATAACCATACAAACTTAATAGTAATATTTATCTAAAGGTTAATAACGCCGTACTTGAGAGAGGAATTTACTGTGGAGCAGACAATTAACTGCGCTGAAGCTTGCGTTAACGGTTGCGTTTTAGGCGATAAATGTCCCAATATTGAGTTTAGAGAAGCAACTTCCAAGTTTATTGAAGAGACTTCGTTGGATAAAATGCTGGAGATAGCTGAAGAACGACTGCGGAAAAAAATGATGGAACCTCCAAAATGGGTATTTCCAGAAGATCCTTAATTTCCTAGTTCTTGAAACTTCCTGGACAAGCAAATGCAATAACGAATTTCATACTATTAATAATCATTTCTAGTGGCAGTATCTAATAACTATTGCCACTAATTATTAGTAAATTTGATGTAAATTTTCTTAGTAAATTTCTACATACCCAGTTCTATGTAAGGTGAATTACCACTAACTGCACCATTTTTAAACTAATTATCCCTAGCCTAGTTTACTTCTTTCTGAAGGTCAAGTACAAAATATCCAAAACCCCCTCTAAATAAATAGAGGAGGCTTTTGTTATTAAATATTAAACCTGGCATCGAGCTATTGTGACAGAGGGCAACCCCTCAACTATCGTCGCCGCAGCAGCGTTTCACCTCTGAGTTCGGGAAGGGATCAGTGTGGTTCCACCGCGCCATAGACACCAGGA
>NZ_BJCE01000022.1:0-38354 GCF_005402885.1 Sphaerospermopsis reniformis | reverse complement strand
AAGGGGAAGGTAGGTCAGCAGAGTGGAGTGGAGAGAACACACTAACAAGATGGGAATAAAATTTATCGGATTGGAGTGCCGAAATGCCCTGAGCCGAGGGGAAAGACTCCAGATGAAGATCGCTAGGCAACACACCCGAGACCGCCGTCCCCAGTCCCCGGGCCCCAGTCCCCCGTACCAGGTCCCCAGTTGCCAGTCCCCAGTCCCCAGTCCCCAGTCACCAGTCCCCAGTCCCCAGTCACCAGTCCCCAGTCCCCAGTCACCTATTCCCTATTCCCTCATAAAAAATGCCAGCAACAGAATTTGACACTACCCTACCTAGCATTAGACAATTACAAAATTGGATCAAGCAAAAAGCCACCGTTGAATTTAAACTGATGACTGGTGATGTCATCGTCGGTAAGGTTTTTTGGCAAGATATCAATTGTGTATCTATTGTAGATGCTAACAACGAGCAAATAAGCGTTTGGAAAATGGCGATCGCTTATATGAAAGTTCGCAGTGATGCAGTTGTAGAAAGAGATTTTAAGTAAGTCGGCACAAAAAAACAAGTTATATAACAAAATTTAAAATGCCTAAAAACCTCTTCCCTCCTGCCTTCTGGCTCCTGCCTTGCGACAACGATAAATTTCAACGCCTATCTACTTAGTTCCCAGAGAAGCTAGAGTTGAAGTTGCCAAGATCGATTCATAAGGTTAGGCGAACAACTTGATCATTGCAACTCTGTGATAGTTTCTACCTCTTCATTTTTAACACTGGGAATTGCTAAGGGTAGTTCACAAGCAGTAGTAAAAAATTGTTGCAGCTGATTGAGTCTGGAAAAGCTACCGCACAGCAGCACTTGATCGCCTGTTTTCAATTCGATGTTGCCATGAGGAAAGCGGATAAACTTGCCATCTCGCCGAATTGCTGGCACTTTTACCACATAATGTTCATCATAGGTACAATCTGCCAAATTTTTACCCAAAAAAGTACAGTTAGCTTGAACTGTCACCCACTGACAAGCGTTAGTTTCTTCGGGAACAGCTGCATTACCCTTAGCAAATTCTGCCAAAGCTGCTAATTCTTTACTTGCACCTACAACTAACAGGCGATCGCCAGTTTCTAACCTCACCTGACCATCAGGATAATCAATTTCTGTCCCATCAGCACGACGAATAGCCATTAAACTCACCCCGATCAGATAGCGCATATCCGCTTCTTCTAAAGTCATCCCAATTAAAGGTGACTCATCAGGTAAATCATACCAACGTCGGTTTAAATCACGGGTAACTTGCTGTAAATGTTGGGAAACTTCCGCAGCAGAACGTTCAGGACGCAAATCTAAATAATGATCCTTACGAATATCCTGCATTTTCCGTTGTACCACCTCTGGCAATAATCCCGCATCGGTAAGTAAATAGGTGGCCATTTCCAGACTCGCTTCAAATTCTGGTTGTACAACTTCCTTAGCACCCAGTTGATAAAGCACTTCAATATTTTTATCTTGGGTAGCACGGACCACTAAATCTAATTCTGGGGATATCTCCAAAGCCCGTTTCAAGCATAGACGAATACTAGCAGGATCAGGAAGAGCGATCGCCATCCCTTGAGCATGATTTACCCCAGCAGTTTCCAACACATGAAAACTCACTGCATTACCATATACATAAGGTATACCCGCTTCCCGTAACTGTTGAATCCTACTTTCAGACTGATCAATAACGACTACAGGCAAATCATGTAACTGCAATAACCGTACCAAATTTTTACCAATGCGACCATAACCACAAACCACTATATGATCTTTCCGGGGTAAGTCTTCCGCAAAATCTCGCGCTTGTTCTTCCACCAAATAAGGTTTTAACCAAGGCATGGACTCCGCAAAATTAAATAACAATGGTACTAACCGCAACACAAAGGGAGTCAACATTAAAGTAACCGCAGTCGTTCCCAAAGTTAATAAATATATTCTCCGGGAAACCAACCCCAAAGCCTGACCTTCACTAGCTAAAACAAAGGAAAATTCCCCAATTTGCGCTAAACCCAACCCTGCAATTAAAGCTGTTTTTAACGGATAGCGGAATAATTTAACCAAAGGTGTGATGATCAGGAACTTACCCAAAAACACCAAAACCACCAAACCCAATATCACATCTAGGTTTTGCCACAAAAACACCGGATCAATCAACATTCCAATCGCAGCAAAAAACAAACTCGCAAAGATATCCCGCAACGGTTCAACAATGGTTAAAGTTTCATCAGCGTAT
Source organism: Sphaerospermopsis reniformis (assembly GCF_005402885.1). Classification (NCBI taxonomy): domain Bacteria; kingdom Bacillati; phylum Cyanobacteriota; class Cyanophyceae; order Nostocales; family Aphanizomenonaceae; genus Sphaerospermopsis; species Sphaerospermopsis reniformis. The sequence goes on along the minus strand of NZ_BJCE01000022.1, from coordinate 36,105 downwards.
TCCACTTCAGAAATCATCAAACCCGCTACAAACGCCCCCATTTCAATAGAAAGACCCAAATATTCAGTTAGCAGGGCAATACATAAACATAACGTGACAACACCCAGCAAAAATAATTCTCTGCTTTCTGTGCGGGCTAATAATCGCAACAACGGCGGAATTAACCAAATACCAGCAACCACCGCACCCGCAGCAAATAAACCAATGCGTACCAAAGCTGTAAAGACTGCTAAACCAATCGCTTCCCCTGGTTCATGGAGTGCGGGTAATACAGCCAGCATCAATCCCAATGCTAAGTCCTGAACAACGAGAATACCCAGCATGACCTGGCCGTGGGGGGTTTCTGTCTCGTTGCGTTCCATCAAACATTTGAGAACTACCGCAGTAGAAGACAGGGAGAGAATTGATCCTAAAAATACACCTTTAGCTGGTAATGTTCCCCAAGTACCTGTAACACCACAAACTAATACAGTGATAAGAATAGTGAGAATAATTTGTAATCCTCCACCGCCCAAAGCTATAGCTTTCACCTTTTTCAGTTCCGCTAAGGAAAATTCAACTCCTAAAGCAAAGAGTAAAAAAGCTACACCAAACTGCGCCAAGGTTTCAACTTGGACAACTTCTTTAATTAATCCCAGTCCTGCTGGTCCAACTATCATCCCCCCGATGAGATATCCCAGCAAAACGGGTTGTTTTAACAATGCGGCCAGTAGTCCACCACAAGCAGCGACAGCGAACACCGAAACCAAATCAACAATTAACCGAAAGTCCTCTTGCACCAGCTTTAATAAGAAATATAAAGTTTATTAATTTTAGTCTACAGAGTTTTTACTTTTTGGGGAAAGGGTGGAAGGGGAGGAATTTTTGTTTAGGCTCACGCAGAGTCGCAGAGTCGCAGAAAGTTGATAAGAGCTTTAGTTTATTTATGAGAAAGGGGAAAAAGTTTTGCTGCTTGTTTATTGAGAATGGAGAAGGTTTATTCTCAATAATCTTGAGAATGATATAATCAGATATTGATAACAATTAAAGAAGACGGTGTACCAATAGGTTCTCAAAATCACGGTCAACCTCAATAATCTCCGCTTGACGAGTACCATTGTCACCATGAGTTAAACATACCTTTAAATAACTATCTGGTAGATATGGCATTCTTTCCGCCCATTCAATAGCCACAATACCAGGTGTTACTTCTATACCTTCCCAATAGCTTTCTAAATTTAAGCCTGTCACCTCTTGAGGTTCTAAACGATACAAATCTAAGTGATAAAGAGGGATGCGTCCTTCTGTGTATTCATTAATCAGGGTAAAAGTAGGACTAACAATAGATTCAGTGATACCTAAACCCTGACCAATACCTTGAACTAAGGTAGTTTTACCCGCACCCAAGTCACCTTCTAATAAAATCACACTACCAGCAGTTAGGTTTTTCCCCAAATTAATACCTAGTTGCTGTGTGGCTTTTGTATCAGGAAGAAAGATTGTAGTCATTGGTAATTGGTAATTGGTAATTGGTAATTGGTAATGGGGAAAAATAAAATTGATTACCCAGTACCCAGTCCCCAGTCCCCAGTCCCCATTACTTCCCATGTTGCGCTCCACTGTACCATTTCAATAACACCTTAGCTAGTTTTCGGGGATCGTGGCGGACAAAACCAGTTTCATCTTCGTGTAAAACGTTAGCGGGGACTAAGCGCCGTCCTAACTGAGTAACTGCTTCTCTGTCTAGGAAAACGGGATGGGAATTTTGTTGGGCGTAACGGATTAATGCTTGGGCTGATGGGGTTTTGCGATGTACGAGTACAGCATCAAAAAGTTTTCTGTCACCAGCAGCTTTATCAATGGCTTGGATATGTTCAGCAACGGTATAGCCCTCTGTTTCTCCCGGTTGGGTCATAATATTGCAAATATAAATGCGGGGAATTTTTGTAGCCGCGATCGCATCGGCTATTTCTGGTACTAATAAATTGGGAATTAAGCTAGTATACAAACTACCAGGACCAATAATAATGTAATCAGCATCTTTAATTGCCTTAATTGCTGCGGGTAAAGCGGGAGGATTTTCGGGAATACAGCCAATTTTAATGATTTTTCCGCCGGCTTTGGGAATACTAGACTCACCTTCAATTCTGCGCCCATCTGCCATTTCTGCCCACAGACGTACATCACTAAGAGTTGCTGGTAAAACTTGTCCCCTCACAGCTAACACCTTGGAACTAGCAGCAACAGCCCTTTCTAAGTCCCCAGTAATATCAGTCATGGCAGTTAAAAACAAGTTACCAAAACTGTGACCTGTTAAACCATCCCCAGCGCGAAAACGATATTGGAATAATTCAGTTAATAACTTTTCTTCATCTGCTAATGCAGCTAAACAATTGCGAATATCCCCAGGAGGTAAAACGCCAAATTCCTGCCGCAACCTGCCAGAAGAACCACCATCATCAGCGACTGTGACAATAGCAGTAATATTAGCACTATAGGTTTTTAAGCCCCGGAGTAAAGTAGAAAGTCCAGTACCGCCACCAATAACTACAATTTTTGGACCCCGGTATAAACGACGATGTGCCAATAGAACATCTATCAGTTCTTCTTCATCACCTTGAGGTCTTAAAACCTCTGTAATTGAACCTACAGTACGGGATTGTCCCCACAATAACAACAGCACACCCAGCAGCAACACCAAAGGTCCGCTGACATAGTTGGGTAAGATGTTGGTGAGGAAACCCAACAAACCTTTAAGAAATTCCAATGTCCAAAAAATTGGGGTTAGCTTAATCCAAATAGCTAACCCCAAACTTGCCAATAAGAAACCTCCTACACTGACTAGAAACCAGCGTTTTACTGATATTCCAGGGGATAACCACTTAAACCACTGGTTAACGCGGTGGGAAGTGCGGCTGTGTGACTGAAGTTGTATGGCGTTGAGGGCTTGTTTAAGAAAACCGATTGACATACCTAATAGGGAACTGTGGTAGAAACAATATTTAAAAGCAAATGTACACTAACAGGGACTGGGGACTGGTGACTGGGGACTGGTGACTGGTGAAAAATATTTACCTCCTGCCTTCTGCCTTCTGCCTTCTGCCTTCTGCCTCCTGACTCCTGACTCCTGACTCCTGACTCCTGACTCCTGACTTCTGCCTCCTGAAAGTGCTTATTTCTTCATGATTGGCGATCGCTAACCGGAAAGTGCAGATTAAGTATAGTAGGAGTCGGGTGTTAGAAATCGAGAATCATAGTTAATTTGATGGAAATTTAGAGAAAATTAGCCAAAATTTTATGGAAAAACGAATTTTAGGATTAGATCCAGGTTTAGCTATTGTGGGATTTGGTGCAATTACGTTACAGCAAACTCAAGGTAAAGTACAAGACTTTTCTGTAAAGATGCTAGATTTTGGTGTAATTCGCACGTCTTCAGATATGGAAATGAGTCAGCGACTAGCTACTTTATTTGATGATTTAAACACCCTAATTGACGATTTACAACCGGATTTAGTGGCAATTGAAAAATTATTCTTCTATCGTATGGCCAACACTATTTTAGTGGCACAGGCTAGGGGTGTATTAATGTTGGTTTTGGGGCAGCGCAAACTTCCTTATGTAGAGTTTGCCCCTCCGCAAATTAAGCAAGCGTTAACAAATTATGGTAAAGCAGATAAGGAAGAAGTCCAGGAAGCGGTGATGCGGGAGTTAGATTTAGAGGAAATGCCTAAGCCTGATGATGCAGCAGATGCTTTGGCGGTGGCTTTGACTGCTGCGTTTCAGTTGTAATCATTTCCGTTTGACTAAGTTTGATTAATGAGTATATCTGTTAGGGCAGGAAATAGGGAATAGGAAATAGGAAATAGGGGAAGGAAAAAAATTATTTTCAGTAATTAGCTGAAGATGATATCAATGGCGATAAAATTTACATTGATTGATATAGCTGTAGCCAGGGTAATTAGAACATTATCAATGATGGAAACCTAGAAATAACAAGGATTTCACTAAGGATTTCACTATTGCCTTTTGCCTTTTGCCTCTTGCCTGCTGCTATAAAGAGTGATAACCATAGATAAAAGTACATGAATTACTGGCTATTTCAAGGCAACCCCAAATATTACAAAGTTGTAGAAGCTATTCAAGGCTTTGAGCAAATGCCCTGGTTAGTGACTCGCTACGCTAAAGATATCGCTATAGGTGATGGTGTGATCATTTGGGTATCTGGTACACAAGCGGGAATTTATGCCATAGCAGAAATAACTGAATCTGCCAAATTTATCACCGAAATACCAGATAAAAAATATTGGTCTGATTCTACCCGTGCTTTGGGTAAGCAACAAGCAATAATTCGCTTTACAAATAAACTCATAGAACGCCCTTTATTAAAAACCAGTTTACAACAAGATCCTATTCTTAAAAGTTTGCTGGTAATTCGCGCTCCTAACTCCACTAATTTTAAAGTCACTTCGGAAGAATGGTTAAGAGTGCAGGAATTAATTTAATAATTCAGGATTCAGGATTCAGAATATTGGTATGAATTATCAAGCAAAACCCCCCAAATTACCCACCCAAGCCATAGCCGCTAAAATCTTCCACTCTATTAATATCATTAGCCTGTTTTTAATGATTACCAGTGGATTACAAATTTACAACGCTAACCCCGTTTTTGGTGGCCGTGCAGGTTTACATATTCCCCCCATTTTTACTTTAGGTGCTTGGTTAGCAGGAGGTAGACACTGGCATTTTGCAGCTATGTGGCTTTTTTCACTCAATTTTTTATTTTATGGAATTTACATTTTAATTACCCGACGTTGGCAACATAGATTTGTCGGCAGTAATGACATCAAAGCATTACAAAAAACGCAAAATCCTAAGCGTTTAACTTATGCTTGGCATCGGATTATTTACACATCTATTATTCCCATATTAATGTTAGCAATATTAACAGGAATCGGAATGTATAAACCTGCCCAATTTCCCTGGATAGTTGATATGTTTGGAGATTGGCAAGCATTAAGAATCGTACATTTTGCTTCTGTGCCATTGGTGGTAATATTTGTAATTATTCATTGGCGATTAGGACAGAAAGCGGGAGGAGATAAACTAATAGAATCGATGTTTTGGTAATTTTGGAATTAATAATTTAACGCAGATAAACGCAGATAAACACGGGAGCATCCCAATTTTGAAAAAATAACTCCAGCAACATTAAAAAATCTCTTAAAATCTCTTACCTTTGTGTCCTTTGTGTCCTTTGCGCCCTTTGCGGTTCAATCATATCAGAACCTTGGAGCGTTTTATTTCGTTAGTTCAACATAAATTTACACATTTGGGATACTCCCGATGAACACAGATAGTTTTTTAATTAGGGGAAGTTATTAAATCATGAATCATACTCATAAAAAACACCTAATTCATATAGTGAAACCTCGATTTAACCGCCGTAAGTTTTTACAAATATCTGGAATTTCTAGTATAGGTGGTTTACTTAGTGGTTGTGGTACACCAGCATTAGAAGACTTGGTAGGTAAACTTTCAGAACCCTTAAATCAAAAAGTTGAAGAATTAATATTTCAACCCCAGAAACTTGTACCAGAATTTGCTGCTAGTGAAATTCAACCAGCAGCTTTAATCATTAATAGTTTCCGGGGTACACCAATTATTGATATTGATAAATTCCGGTTAATTATTGATGGTGAGGTAAATAATCCCTTAAGTTTAAGTATGGCAGAAATTCAAGCTTTACCATTAACTTCTATGATTATTCGTCATGTATGTGTTGAAGGTTGGGCAGCAATTGTACAATGGGGAGGTATTCGTTTACGTGATTTAATCGCTTTAGCTCAACCCCAAGAAAATGTGAAGTATGCTTATTTTAAATCAGCAGATGGTTATTATGAAAGTTGGGATTTAGCTTCTGCTACCCATCCCCAAACTTTGTTAGCTTATCAAAAAAATGGGGAAAAGTTGCCAATTGAAAATGGCGCTCCTTTGCGTTTAGCTTCTCCTATTAAATTAGGTTATAAACAAAGTAAATGGGTGACAAGCGTGACTTTAACTAGCCAGTTATCAGCTTTTAAAGGTTATTGGGAAGATCAGGGTTATGAATGGTTTGCGGGATTGTGAACACATATTAAGATTATTGACACTCTCCGGGCTGAAGCCACGGAGATTCTTGGTTCAATGAGTCCACTTAGATTAGATCCCTTGCGGTGTCTAACAAGCGGGGTGGTTCTCTCCCCAAGCGTTAACTTAGGGAATGCCCTTCCCTAGTTGGATTACTCCAAATTTTGTTTGAGTTTAAATTCTGTGTCGTGTTTCGACTACTTCGACTTACTTCGACTTACTTCGACTTACTTCGACTGCGCCCTTCGACGCCGCCCTTCGACACCGCCCTTCGACACCGCTCAGGACAGGCTCAGGACGGGCTCAGTACAAGTCGCTCAGTACAAGTCGCTCAGTACAAGTCGCTCAGTACAAGTGCGCTCAACACAAGTCTAGCACCTGTAAATCTTTTACCTACTTCCAGGAGGCACTAGAACTACGAAGTAGAACCCCATAGATTTAGTTGTCAAGGTACAGATTGCCGTTAGGCAGTTAGGTTTTTATACAGGTTGATTACCGTTCCTGTGAGAATGATTATAGCACAGAGGCGTAAACGCCTCCTTATGCTTTCATCCCTTGCCTCAAGGACGGTTAAGAGTCAAACTCAACTTATGCTACAATTATTTAATTCAAAATCAAATTACTGAAAAAATTAAACATGAATTTTTTTGATAAGTTAAATACGACCATTGTCCAAAATCAAAGTTTACTATTTGTGGGACTTGATCCAAATCCTGAGATGATTCCAGCCCGTTATCAATCATCTGATTTAATTACAGGTTTAGAAAGTTGGTTGCAATTTATGATTGCGGAAACGGCTGATTTTGTCTGTGCTTATAAACCAACTTTGGGTTTTTATCAGGTTTTGGGTGTGCCGGGTTTAGAGTTGTTAATGAGAATTTTAAAATCTATTCCTAGTCACATTCCTATTATTTTAGATGCTAAACATAGTGATTTAAATACTAGCAGTGTTTTCGCCCATTCAATATTTACAGAATGGCAGGTAGACGCGGTTACTCTTAGTCCCTATACTGGTCAGGATCATGTTGCACCTTTTTTAGTTTATCCTGATAAATCTGTATTTATTTTATGTTGTACTTCTAATCCTGGTGCTGCCACTGTACAACAATATCCTCATAATTCACCGCTTTATTTACAGGTTGTTCAAGAATCAAAAACTTGGGGAACTCCTGAACAATTATGTTTAGAAGTGGGAACTACAAATGCAGAAGTTTTAAAATCTATTCGTTCTCTTGCTCCCGAAAGAATTATTATGGCACGGAGTATTTGGGCTGGGGAAGGTAATATTAAACAAATTTTGGCAGCAGGTTTAAATGCTAACGGTGATGGTTTGTTAATACCTGTTTCTCAAGATATGTTAGGAAGTGCAAATCTATCTGAAGAAATTCAATTTTTACGCAGAGAGATTAATGAATTTAGAGGTGAATTTATCCATGATGCTTCTAGTTGTGAAGTTTGGTTTTCTGATGTTGATGTGCAAGATAAACATCCTCATCAAGATTTGATTTTACAACTTTTTGATATTGGTTGTATTATGTTTGGGGAATTTGTCCAAGCTTCAGGGGCGACTTTTCCTTATTACATTGATTTACGGAAAATAATTTCTAATCCCCAAGTTTTTAATCAGGTGCTTAGTGCTTATGAGGAGATTTTAAAAAATCTAACTTTTGATAGGTTGGCTGGTATTCCTTATGGTTCTTTACCTACTGCAACTGGTTTATCTTTAAGGTTGCATTGTCCGATGATTTTTCCCCGTAAAGAAGTTAAAGCACATGGTACGCGCAGAGTCATTGAAGGTAACTTCCATCCTGGCGAAACGGTTGCAGTGGTTGATGATATTCTGATCAGTGGCAAAAGTGTGATGGAAGGAGCAGAAAAGATTCAATCTGTGGGATTAAAGGTTAATGATATTGTGGTTTTTATTGATCATGAAAAGGGTGTTAAAGATAGATTAAAAGCAAATGGTTATTGTGGTCATTCGGTTTTAACTATTTCGGAAATTGTGACTACTCTACACGAAGTAGGCAGAATAAATGATGAACAATTGTTAGCTTTTAGGGAAAGTTAGTTGGTAAGGAGTCAGGAGTCAGGAGTCAGGAGTGATCATATTCCATAAAAGTTGGGGATCTTATTCTCTACTCCCTAGCTATATCCTTATATCTGTGAAAAGAAAAACTTATGGGTGATTTTTGGATCTTTTTGGAAAAATCGTAGTGTTTGTTACATACAGTCACAAAAACGATGGTTAACATTAAAAAAATCTTGTACTGGAAGAAAACATTTTGAGAACAACCTTTTTGTTCTGTGTTTGTCTTCTCATCTCGCGGAAAACCGCATATAGGAGTCTATCTTCTTCAGAAATTTACTTGAGTTTAATAATATCAAATTCCTCTAGTCTAATCTTTTAGACTCATAATTTCTCTCACAAAAATGAGGCAGGTATTAACACAATCCTGTCTTAATGCAACATAAGCTAAACGCAAAGGAGTTTACCATGCAACGACAAATGTGCTGGTTATCTAAGTCTGGTGATGATGGTGAAAAAATCTTACATTTGCAGACTTCTCCTGGTCAACCTTGGCGGCCTTATACGGCGTTTCCTCAATTTTCTGTTCCTGATTATCAAATACCCGGTGGTTCTAAGGGTTGGGCAACTTATCAAAAATTGCTGAAAGCGGGCTGGACATTAGTTCCTAGCGCACGGGCAAATGAGTTTAGCGATAATTTTGCAGAATCAATGGTGCAATATTAATAACTACTAGCTGAACCTTCACCACGGGGATCTGCGGCTCCCTCTAATGTATCATTTTCTGTAACTGCGATCGCATTTGCATTACCCCAAGGTGCAGTTTCTTTGATTTTGTGTCCCCGACGACGTAAGTCTTGCAAGGTTAACGCATCTAAACCCCAAGACTGGACAAGTAACACATCGGGTAGCCACTGATGATGTATGCGTGGGACGGAAACGGCTGCACCCACATCCATTTTGTATTCCAAAACGTTGAGTATTATTTGCAATACTTGGGTGATGATGGTGCTACCACCGGGAGAACCGACGGCTAAACGCAAGCGGTTGTTTTCGGTGACGATAGTGGGTGTCATACTGGATAGGGGTGTTTTCCGGGGGGCGATGCTGTTAGCTTCGTTACCAACTAACCCAAAGGCGTTTGGTACTCCTGGTGCGGCTGCAAAGTCATCCATTTCATTATTTAACACTATTCCTGTTCCTGGTGTGACTATTCCCGCACCAAAACCTAAGTTAATGGTGAAGGTTAAACTAACGGCGTTTCTGTCTGCGTCAACTACGTTTAAATGACTGGTTTCTGTTTTTTCAGGAATTGTTGTTGTTTTCAATCCTGGTTTTATTTCTGTTGATGGTATCGCCTTTTTCATGTTAATTTGTTGGCGACGTTTTTGGGCGTAATTTTTGCTAATTAGTTCAGAAACGGGGACTTGAACAAAATCAGGATCACCTAAATATTTGGCGCGATCGCTATAAGCAATTTTCATACTTTCTACCATTAAATGGATCGCGTCTGGGTGATTCCATCCTAATGATTTTAAGTCTGTGTCACCAATAATATTTAACATTTGTAATAAATGTACACCACCTGATGATGGAGGTGGCATAGAACAAACTCTTGCTGTTCGGAAGTTGCCACAAACAGGATCGCGCCAAATTGGTTGATATTGCTTTAAATCTTCCAGAGTAATTAAACCGCCATTTTTTGCCATATCATCAGCGATAAGTTTGGCAATTTTTCCAGTGTAAAAACTTTGAGGATTTTCAGAAATTTCTGTTAAAGTTTTTGCTAAATCACTTTGAATTAATCTTTCCCCTGGTTGATAATATTCACCGTTGCGAGTGAAGATTTTACTGGCTGCTGGGTTGTTGAGAATTTTAGGTTTACGGTCTTGAAAACGGGAGAGAGAAAGCCAAGAAACTCTATTACTGATAATAAAACCATTTTTAGCCAGTGCAATTGATGGTTTAACAACTTCTTGCCAAGGTAACTTGCCATAACGACGATGTACTTCATACATACCCGCTACAGTTCCGGGAGTTGCTACTGCTAAATAACCGTTGGTACTTGCACCGGGAATTACTTTACCATCAGCATCTAAATACATATTTTTTGTTGCTTTGATGGGTGCGCGTTCCCGAAAATCTAAAGCTTTAATTTCTCCGGTTTTTTGAGAATGAAATAGTAGGAAACCACCGCCACCAATACCTGCGGAAAATGGTTCAACTACGGAAATTGCAAAGGTTGTCGCTACTGCTGCATCTACCGCATTTCCGCCTTTTTTTAATATTGAAAGTCCAACTTCACTTGCTAAGGGGTTGGCGGATGTCACCATTGCAGTTTTGCTTTTTACAGGTACGTTGATGGTAGCTGATACTGCTTGGGTGGTGAGGATAGCAGTCAGGGAGATGAAAGAGATGATGAGGTTTTGGGTTTTGGTTATGGTGCGCATTTTTATGATGGGTTAAGTAGTGACAAAAACATAAATTTATAAAGATTTATTAAAAATTCAGCATTATTTTGAACAGAGATGTTTTAAGTATGATGTAATTATTACATTGAAAAAGGACAAAAATCAGTCAAATGCTAAAATAATATTGATTTATGGTTATTGGCAAGAGTTAAATTATGAACTCATTTGAACGTATAACTATTGAAGGATACCGTCGCTTATTTAATGTACAACTAGATATGCGAGATCGTCCTCTTACAGTCATGATTGGTGCTAATGGTGCAGGTAAAACTTCTTTATTAGAAATTTTTTCACTTTTAGCAGCATCAGCAAATGCTCAATTAGCAAATAAAATTTCAGAATTAGGTGGACTACCTGATATTGTTACTCGTGATAGAGCTAATAGTATAATCATTTCTTTGTCCATGAGTGTACCAGGGTATGCACCACTTAATTACCAACTGGAAGTTGCTCTAAAAGGTTTCACTTATGAAATTGCAATAGAAACACTAACTCAACAAAATAACCCTCATGCTGTAGAGCCATTCAAATATATTGAATCTCGTGGATTGGATGTAAAATATTTTAATACGGAAGACAGAGCATTATTACGCCCAAATTGGGATCATAATCCCTTAGAAACATCTCTTGCTCAAGTTCCCAAAATGTATAAAGCACCGGAAACGCTGCGTAAAGAATTAGCATCATGCACATTTTACGGTGCATTGAATGTTGCTCCTAAAAGTCCTGTGCGTTTACCACAGTCAATGCGTCCTGCAACTTTGCCGCGTGCTAATGGTGAAGATTTAGTTTCCTGTCTGTACTATTTACGAGAAACTGAACCAGAACGATTTGAAATTATTGAAGATACCCTTGCTGCGGCTTTTCCAGATTTTGAAAGATTAGGTTTTCCTCCAGTAGCAGCAGGAACTATTACAATGACTTGGAAAGATAAAAATTTTTCTAAGCCTCTTTATATGCACCAACTGTCAGAGGGAACTTTGCGGTTTATTTGGTTAATCACATTGTTGTTAAGTCCTGGTTTAACTGCTGTCACTCTGATCGATGAACCAGAAGTTAGTTTACACCCAGAATTATTAAGATTACTTGCTGATGTGATGCGAGAAGCTTCGCAAAAAACTCAGCTAATTGTTGCCACTCATTCCGATAGATTAATTAGATTTTTGAAACCTGAAGAAGTGTTAGTTTGTGATGCAGAAGATGGTTTAACTACTATGACTTGGGGTGATACTTTTAATTTAGAACATTGGTTAGAAGATTATAGTTTAGATGAACTTTGGGCGATGAATTTAATAGGTGGTCGTCCATGAAGATAGCGATTTTAGTTGAGGGTGCAACGGAAACAGCTTTTAAGCCAGTTTTATTAGATTTTCTTAAATCACGTTTACAACAAATGCCCAAACTCAAGTTTATTCCCCATGATGGAAGAGTTCCTAAAGGAGATAAACTTAAAAGAATTGTTGAAAATTTATTGATAGGTAAAGATGCTTTTAATGCGGTAATTGCTTTAACTGATGTTTATACAGGAACAAATGATTTTCAAGATGGGGCAGATGCTAAAGCGAAAATGCGAGAATGGGTAGGTAATAATCCTAATTTTTATCCCCATGTAGCGCAATATGATTTTGAAGCTTGGTTATTACCCTATTGGTCAACAATTCAGAAATTAGCAAAATCTAACAAGTCAGCACCAGCAGGTTTACCGGAAAAGGTAAATCATGGAAATCCACCATCTTATAGAATTAAAGAAGTATTTGAAACTGGTAAATGTCAACGCAGTTATAATAAAATTCGTGATGGTGCGAGAATTTTGAAAGACCAAGATTTAATGGTTTCTGTTAATCAATGTCCTGAATTAAAGGCATTTATCAATACTATTATTGAATTAAGTAAGGGTGATTTAATTCCATGAATTAGGAAATAATGATATTACGAATGGCTTATCTGTTAGCTACCATGCCCGCCCGGAAATGAATTTCCGGTCTCATAGCCAAAGTAAACTAAAGTTTACTAAGGAATTTTCCCATGATTTAGTCATTTTTAGATGACTTTAGCTATTAGCAAGGAAATTAATTTCCCTGCGGGCTTTTAATTTTCCCCTATTCCCTGATATACTACCAACTAAGTTGGAAATATACAGAATTATGCCACAGGACTTATCACCCCTCTGGATATCGCTGAAAACCTCATTTTTAGCGACTTTTATCACCTTCTTTTTCGGTGTTGGTGCTGCTTACTGGATGTTGGGATATCGGGGTAAAGGGAAATCTATAATTGAAGGGATATTCGTTGCACCGCTAATTTTACCGCCTACGGTTGTGGGTTTTTTGCTGCTGCTATTTTTTGGTAAAAATGGTCCTGCTGGTAAATTATTAGAACCTTTTAATGTGACTATTGTATTTACTTGGTATGGTGCGGCGATCGCTGCAATGGTGGTTTCTTTCCCATTAATGTATAAAACTGCGTTGGGTGCTTTTGAACAAATTGATGCTAATTTATTAAGAGTAGCGAGAACTTTAGGCGCTAAGGAATTTACTATATTTTGGCGGGTAAGTTTACCTTTAGCATTTCCTGGTATTTTAGCAGGTGCAACTTTAGCTTTTGCCCGTGCTTTGGGTGAGTTTGGTGCAACTTTGATGTTAGCTGGTAACATTCCTGGACAAACGCAGAATATACCAATGGCGATATATTTTGCTGTGGAAGCTGGGGATATGAATGAAGCTTGGTTTTGGGCAATTATTATTGTTTCAATTTCCTTAACAGGAATTATTTTAACTAACTTCTGGGAAGACCGCAAGCAGAAAATTAGACGCACTAATAAAGCAGAAATTGCAACAATAAAACCAGAAAATCAATCCTTTTCTTTACCTCCTAATTCTTTGACATCTGGTTTATTGATAGATATTGAAAAAAACCTCTCAAGTTTTCATCTGAAAATTGCCTTTAATACGGATAACCAACCTTTAGGTTTATTAGGAAGTTCTGGCGCAGGTAAAAGTATGATTCTCCGGTGTTTAGCTGGAATAGAAACACCAAATAAAGGCAGAATCGTATTAAATAATAGAGTTTTATTTGATTCAGAAAAAGGAATTAATGTTCCTGTTCGTCAACGCAAAATCGGTTTTTTATTTCAAAATTATGCCTTATTTCCTCATCTCACAGTAGCACAAAATATCGCCTTTGGTTTACCTACAGAATTATCAAATGGGAATCTTAAAGTAGAGGTAGAAAAGCAATTAATAGCCATGCACTTAGAGGGTTTAGGTAATCGTTATCCTCACCAACTTTCAGGAGGACAACAACAACGGGTAGCTTTAGCGAGAGCGTTAGCAAGTCAACCAGAAGCTTTACTTTTAGATGAGCCATTTTCTGCCCTGGATACACATTTACGAAGTCAGTTAGAACAACAAATGACAGAAACTTTAGCTGATTATTCTGGTGTGACTTTATTTGTTACTCATAACATGGAAGAAGCCTATAGGTTGTGTCCTAATTTGTTAGTTTTAGAAGACGGAAAAGAAGCACATCATGGTTCTAAATATGAAATTTTCCAACATCCTGCTACTATGAATGTGGCAAAAATTACAGGATGTAAAAATTTTTCTCGCGCTGTTGTTTTGTCATCCCAAAAAGTAGAAGCAATTGATTGGGGTTGTACTTTAGAAGTTGTAGAATCTATTCCTGAAAATTTATCTCATGTTGGGATTCGCGCCCATCAAATTGTGTTTAAGAATGATGCAAATCTGGAAAATACTTTTCCTTGTTGGTTGGTGAGAACTAGCGAAACTCCTCACCGCATGACTTTATTTTTAAAGTTGCATTCTCCAGCGGAAAATGTTCATGATTATCATCTACAAGCAGAAGTTTATAAGGAAAAATGGGTGACAATTAAAGACAAACCTTTTCCTTGGTATGTACATTTAGATCCTGTAAGGTTAATGTTGATGGAGTAGGTTAATTTTCAGATACCCAACTTCTTGGAGAAGTCGGGTATCTTTGGGGGATCTTTGGTAGAAGTAAATATTTCTCACATCTTCCCATTTCTATTTACTGTCACCTGTCACCTGTCACCTATTCCCTATTTCAACAACAAATAAAATAATTGTCCATTGCTGACTGTCACACCAGCGCGATCGCCAGCAATATCTCCTGTTCCCAAGTAATAATCTACTCTACCTGGTCCTTTAATTGCACCACCTGTATCTTGATCTAATACAAAACGGCTAACTGTCCGATTTTCCAATTCTCCGTTATTTTTAACAAAAGGAAAAGGTGCGCGAATTAAAGCTAAAGCACCAGGAGGCATTAAAGATTTATCGGTAGCTATAGAACGTTCTGGAGTCAGAGGTACACCAACAGAACCATGTGCCGATCTCCCATAGGTTTCTCTGAAAAAGACAAAGCTATTATTTCTGGGTAAATAAACATTTAAATCTTGGGGATTTTTTTGGAAATACTCAAAAATTGTGGGCATGGTTACGCCATTTTCAGGTAATTTTCCAGCCTCTACTAATGTCCGCCCCAAACTTTTATAATTATGGGCTGTATTCCCAGCATATCCTATACTTGTTTCTGTTCCATCTGTTAATTTTAACCGTGCAGAACCTTGAATTTGAATAATATAAGGTTCAAATCTATCTCTAAACCAAAATAATTCTAAACCTTTTAATTTACTTTGAGAACCTTGTAAACCATCTGCACCTTCTAATTCTAATCGAGTGGGATGAGGTCTAGTCCAAGATTTTAAATCAGGTGGTAAGCGGTAAACAGGATATTTAAATTCTTTGGTTGGTTTTCGACTAGCTAAATATAATGGTTCATAATAGGCAGTAAATAATACAGTACCTTGACTATCTCTGCCTATAGATTGATAATAAACAAACTCTTTTTCAATAGCTGTTTGTAATTCTTGAGGCGAATTAGTTGATAATACTAATTGTCTGAATCTTTGCAAACTACGATAAACACGATCTCTGGTAATTCCAGAAATTTTATATCTTTGATAAGTAGCCGCAGCCCGCCGAGTTCTTAAATATTTTAAACTCTGATCAATAGATTTTATTAATGCTTTTTTATCCGCTATTTCTTCTTGTTCACCATCATAAATCCTTGCATCTAAACAAGAATCATCATTTTCACAACAACCAACCGGTAATCTTTGTACAAGTACAGGTAAATTTTTAGTATTTTCAGTTTTTAAAGCTGTTGGTTTCAACTCTGTGGGTAAATTCCACTTAGTTACTTGACATTCGGGAGGAATTGTGTCTCGATTTTTAATCGCTGGCATTTCCAAGAAAAAAATCGTGAAAAAAAACGGTAAGCTAAAAGTTGTATTAAATATCTTTTTCATGGAATTAATTTATTCTCTTTTATTCTGATTGGAAAATTTTGACAATTATTCTGACTCCTGTACGGGCGAAGTAGGGGCGAAGTAGGGGCGAAGCATTCGGAAAATAGCCTGGTCATAAAATTGATAATTTGTTGCCCGAATGCTTCGCCCTTACAGGAAAATAGCCTTTTCATAAAATTGATAATTGGTCGCCCGAATGCTTCGCCCCTAGAACTCCTGACTCCTGAAATTTACTCATTCATATTATGGTAAGTAGCAACAGCGGAAGGAGAAATGCGATTCAAATAACGGAAAATCCAATATTTGAAAATTGTATCTAAAATCACGGGAAATGTCGCAATGAATAAGAAAATAAAATCCCTATTTGCTGGTAAACCCCAGTGTCGTGATAAACCTTCCAGAATTACTTCCCAACCGTGGGGAGAGTGGAAGCCGACAAAGACATCAGTAAATAATATAATAATAAATGCTTTGGCGCTATCACTCAAGCCATATACTACATGATCAAAGAAATCTTTGAGAACTGAAATAGAAGATTGGCTGATCAGCAACAACCAGACAAAAGCAACTACAGAAAAAACATCTGCAAACACATTTTTAATCGCATTAGCACTTTCGCGCCGAAATTCCTCTGCTACCTCCTGTGCTTTTTCTTGCATTTTAATTTCTAGCACTTCCGATGATAGCGGTGGTGCATTACTAATCAAATTTTCAAACTTGATTCTTTCTTCAAATCTTTGCAGTTCTATTAGTGCTTCTTCTTCCATTTCTTCATTGATAAAAATCTGTTCTGTTTCTGAACCTCTAAAACGATCAACTACAGGACCTACTACCACAGCCTTAGCTATTTGATGGGTGAGAAGTGGCACAATAATTAATAGTAAAATAAATCTCACAGAGATAATTGTGATTTTTTGCGTCTGCCGAAAATTCTGCACTACTTCTTGTTCCGAACTGGGATCTAATTCCGCTTGCAAACGAGTAATAGTTGTTAGAATTGAACGCGGTAAAACTCCTGTAGAATCAGCTTTTCTTTTGGGTTTATTATTGTTGTTTTTAATTACAGGTTTTGGTGTGATTGGTTGATTACTTACTTTATTTTCTGCTACAATTATAGATGGATTTACTAAATTTTCTGAATTGTTTTCTAGAACATCATTTACAGCGTCATTTGTATATTTACCAATGACTTGATCAATGAATTCTAACTTTTTTAAAACTAAAGCCGCATTGGAATATTCTATACCTGCTTTGGCTGCTGCTTTTTGCTTAGATTCATTGGAAAACCAACGACTGGCTTTAAACTCTGTCAGCCGCATCCGTACATTTTTTAATAATTTTTGTAAATCTGCTTGAAAATAATCCATGACACTACTACTGTACATAGCAGCATCACTGCTAATTTTATTACCATTAAAATGATGATCTTCTATTTCTTTAATTTTTAAAGCTGATTTATAAGCTTCCTCTAAAGAGCGTTCTGGTGTCAGTAAATACCATCTGTAAGCAGCCAGGAAAAAAGAGTATATTTTTTCACTAAACACAGGGTTTTTCATCCTCAATGCTCATTTAACACTGTTTGGTGATTCCTAAATTTAAGTTAACGCAGAAGTTATAATCAGGAGTAGATTAGTGGTTTCAAATTCTTTTTGGATTGTTGGTACTAGCCGCAGCGGAAAAACTACTCGTTTAGCCCAACAGTTTTGTGATTGGGTGCAACAAAATGACAATCAAGATATAGAATCATTTTATCCGAAAAATCAAAATCGGAAAAAAGCTAAAAGTGCAATTAAAACCGCAAATCTTTTGCAAACAGAACCCGGTGCTTTAGTTTTAGCATCTAATGATGATAATCGCCGATTATTAACTGATAAAATTGTCACTTTAACTTCAGGAAAATACCCTATTCGAGCAAAAACAACCTTGGGTTTTATTCAAGATGAAGTGATTTTATTTTGGCCGTTATTGGTAGAATCTTTACAAATAAAAGCACAATTTCCGGTAAGATTGCGCCCAGAAACAGAGCAAGAATTAGCAACAAAGCGTTGGAATTATCAATTAGATGCAGAAACTTTGCGACGTGCAGGAGTGAATGAATATCGCTTAGTGAGGCGGATATTAGACTTATGGCAACTAGCAGCTTATAGTGGTACAGCTTGTGAAGATATTGCTAAAGTTTTACAAACAGGTTTACAAGAAAATACTAATAATCTAGAACCAGAATTTTTCACATCTTTGCTGTTAGATTGGCGGAATTGGTGTTTAAAAAGAGGATTATTAACTTATGGTTTAATTACCGAACTTTATCACCAACATTTATTAACTAATAGCGATTATCAACAACATTTAAAAAAACGTTATCAGATGATAATAGCTGATGATGTAGATGATTATCCAGCCATAGCTTATCACTTATTTGAGTTTTTATTAGATGCGGGTGCGGTGGGAGCATTTAGTTATAATTTTAATGGGGGAGTGCGTTGGGGTTTAGGTGCTGATCCTGAATATTTAAACAGGTTAGCAAAGCGTTGTCGGGTAGAAAAGTTAGTGAGTTTTCCTGAAGCTAATTTAGCTGAAACCTTGGTTCAACCGATGATAGAATTAGTCACTGAACCGATGACAATTTTAAGTTTACCAAAGTCGGTAAAATGTATTCAAACTGCTTCTCGCGCTCAACTTTTGCGACAAATAACAGATGTGATAATTAATGGAATTAAAACGGGAAAAGTAGAACCGGAAGAAATAGCAATTATCGCTCCTGGGTTAGATGCGATCGCTCGTTATAGTCTCATGGAAATATTAACCAAGCAAAATATTCAGGTAGAAGCTCTCAATGAACAACGTCCTTTAATTAGTTCACCCGCTGTCAGAGCATTACTCACCTTAATTACTTTAGTTTATCCCAATTTAGGAAGATTAGTAGATCGGGATGAAGTGGCAGAAATGTTAGTTGTTTTCAGTCACAGTCACACCAATGATGGGAAAGATGGAGAAAAAAAAGAATTTCCACAACCAAAAATTGATCCAGTGCGTGCTGGTTTAATAGCAGATCATTGTTTTGTACCCCATCCAGAAAATCCCCATTTATTAAATATTAAAACCTTTGAACGTTGGGATAGAATCGGCTATACTGCAACCACAGCTTATAATGAAATATTAGGATGGATTGAAAAACAGAAAACAGAAGTTAAAGAAAATGTAATTTACACACCAGTTAATCTTTTATATCAAGCAATGCAAGACTTTTTGTGTAAAGATAATTATACACCATTTCCAACATTAGCAGCATTACGAGAATTATTAGAAACTGCTCAACATTATTGGGAAATAGACACCAGGTTAAAACAAACAATTACCAACTCAATAATACAAAATAATACCATTGCCGAGTTTATTCAACTATTGCGACGTGGTACAATTACTGCTAATCCCTACCCCATTCGTCCTATAGGAAAAGCAAAAAAAGCCATTACCTTAGCTACCATTTTCCAATATCGTGCTAGTCATAGAGATCACAAATGGCATTTTTGGCTAGATGCGGGTTCACCTCTTTGGGCTAAAGGTGGTGCAGCTACTTTATTTGGTGCTACTTTATTTTTACAAGATAGGTTAGGAAAACCTTGGACAGCAGCAGATGAACAAGCAGCAGAAACGCAAAGATTACGTCGCATTATTGCAGATTTACTAGCGCGTGTTTCCCAAAGAGTTTATTTATGTCACAGTGATTTAGCTGTCAATGGACAAGAACAAATGGGTCCATTATTACCTTTAGTTCATGCTTGTGATGTAATAGAAAATGAACGCAGATGAAATTAGATGAATGAATGGATTTGATGATTTTGTGTAACTTCGCAACAAGTTGGTTTTAGAGGTTTAATCATAATTATTATCTATATTTCCAGCAATCACCAAAATCCTTACAATATAAAGGTAAAGCCATCATACATAAAATACATCAAAAACAATGGGATTATTCGGATTTGGTAAAAAAGTGGCAATGCCCACACCTACACAAGCACTGCCAGGACGCACAGAAAAAATGCCCGTACCTGCAACACACTTTGTCAACAAAAACCCCTTAAAACCTCCGTTTCCTGAAGGTATGGAAACTGCGATGTTTGGTTTAGGGTGTTTTTGGGGTGCAGAACGCAAGTTTTGGCAACAAAACGGAGTTTACAGCACTGCGGTTGGTTATGCTGCTGGTTACACACCCAACCCCACCTATAGGGAAGTTTGCACTGGTATGACCGGTCACAATGAAGTGGTGTTTGTGGTGTTTGATCCCAAAGTTATTAGTTATTCCCAACTGTTAAAAGTCTTTTGGGAAAGTCATGATCCCACCCAAGGGATGCGTCAAGGTAATGATGTCGGTACTCAATACCGTTCTGGTATTTATGTTTATTCCCCAGAACAAAAACAACTAGCGGAAGCTTCCAAGGATGCTTATGAACAAGCGTTAGTAAAAGCAGGTTATGGCAAAATTACCACAGAAATTTTAGATGCACCTGAGTTTTATTATGCTGAAGATTACCATCAGCAGTATTTAGCTAAAAATCCCGGTGGTTATTGTGGTTTAGGTGGTACTAATGTTGCTTGTCCTGTGGGTGTGTTTGAAACTTCAGTGAGTTAGAAGCTTAGGTGACAGGTGACAGGTGACAGGTGACAGTAAGAAGGCAAGAGGCAAGAAGCAAAAGGCAAAAAGCAAAAGGCAAGAGAAAGAAGAATGAAAGAATCAAGAACTAATTTTTCTTCTCCTGCTTCTCCTGCTTGCCCTGTTCCCTGCTTCCTGCTCCCTGCCCCCTCTCGTTCCCATACAGAGTATGGGAATGAATTTTTAAAGGCTCTGCCTTGAATAATAAATAGGGGTTGCTGAGAAAGTCTTTCCGTGAGGGCATAGGAGTCAGGAGTCAGGAGTCAGGAGTCAGGAGGAGATTTGAAAATTTCTTTGCCATCTCTTGAAATCCCAAAAAATGCACACTTTTTCCGGTATACCCTTCAAAACCCTTGCACTTTTTTCCTGATTTTCCACCTGAAACCCTTGATTTATCAAGGTTTTAAGTTTATTCAGCAAACCATAAATATCTAATTTTTTAAACAAGTACCCTATTTCCCCGTCACCTGTGCTTTGTGGGAGTTTTCCTGTCAACACTGCATAAGGTGAGGGAGTCGAGAGTTAAGAATCAATGTCAGGTGATACTGTTGTAGATAGTTAAGTACAAATTCAGCACAAAACAAATATTTATGGGTGTGGGATCACGATATTGGCAGTTAGTAAAAATTGATGCAGCGGGACGGCGACAGATTCAGGAAATTACTCCAGCTAAGGGGTTTTTTCTGGAGATGTTTCCCACTGCTACAGTTAATGATGATCTCCCAGATGCAGAAATTAACAAAAAACTACTGCAATTATCCCAAAATGCACCTGCTGATAGATGTTTGTTAGCAGAACGTTGTCTACTCTGTTTTATATCCTGGCAAATTGAGCAAGTTTGTTTACAATTAGAAGCTAAATTTGGGACTGTTCATGGTTTCAAATTTACTGACTTATTGCTTTGTGTTCTCGATGATGATGGTAAACTAGAACCCGTTAGTAATTATCAGTCTTTTTCTCGTCAAATTTTGCAGAGTTTTGCTCCAGAAAAAAGCAATTTGACAACCTGGACAAATACACGAGTTAAACAAAATCATAGACTCAATCAATTCCTGTTAGAATGTGGAGTTTATTTAGTTAGTGATTGGGCAATTCTCAATGATACAAAACCTAAACAGTTACAACGAATTTTTAGAGAATTTTACTGTTTTAGTGCTGGTGAAATTCTCCAATCTCAACAACTTTTAGACAGTTATCATGCTATTTATAGAACTGCTCGTTTAGAACAACTTAGGAAGAAAAAAGAAGATAATTTAGAACAACCTCTAAAGAGAAGAGGAGGAAAATGTACCATACCGACAATTGACCAATTACAAGCTATTGCTACTCTTTTACAAAGTAAAACAAATCAAACTTTCAGCAGTGAAACTGTAATGGCACAATTACAAAAACTCGCTGAAAAATTACGACAGTATCGAATTTATGCGCGGGGTGGTTCTTTACCAGCAGAATCTTTAGATGTTGTTGATCCTAATGTCTATGGTGAAGGAATTGCAGGTTCTCATAATACTACACAAGCAATAAATGATGAAGATGAACAAACAGAATTTTTGCAATTATATCGCTCACAATTTATGGCTAGTTTACAACAAGCTTTAGCTATAGTTACTCAAAGAAGAGTAGAACAATTACAACGCAAAAAAGGTGATAAAGCTAAAAAGTTTTTGTTTGCACTTCAGTTATTTCACTGTCAAAATTTATCAATGACAGAAATTGCTGCAAAAGTGGGATTACGCGCTCAAGATGCTGTTACTCGTTTTTTAAAGTTAAAAGATTTTCGTGCTGATGTTGGCCAAGAGCTTTTAATCATCTTATGTAATTCTGTTATGGAATTAGCAAAAAATTATTCTCACTCAGATAGTCTACAAACCTTAGAGGAAAAAATTAATATTGCTCTCAATGAACAAATTAATCATGTAATTGAAGCTGCTGAAATTCAGGCACAAACAGCAAAAACTCTCACTCCCAAAACCAGTATTTTTAACCAGCTTCTTTGCCAATATTTAGATGATATCATCAGTTAACGAGGAACTATGAATAACTTGTCAAATAATCTCACAAATAATCTCACAAATAATCATCAGCCAATGTCTCTTGAATTTGAAGTTTTACCTATAAGTGCTATTAATCTTGATGCTGAACAAATTAGTGAAGCGGTAGAAAACAGCCTGAAAATAAAAAATCAGTCTCAACAATGGCAAACTTATATTAATACTTTGGCATTATTGGCTTTTAAAGCATGGTTGACAGAAAGAGCAAATTCTTTGGCTGTTAATGATGATAAATGTACCGTATTTCAACCAGCTATAGCTAATATTATTCCTGCTGTTGCTAATTTGCAAGTAGGTGAATTTAAAGTTTGTTTGTTGACTAATGATAGTCTTGGTGATGATCAAATATTTGTACCGAGAGCAGTTATAGATTTAGACGAATACATTGCTCATTTTTATGTATTAATAGAAATTTTGGAAGAACAAGAAACAGCAACAATTTCTGGCTTTTTATCCTATCAACAATTAATAGAAAAACAAGCGAATTTACAACCTGAAACAGATTGGACTTATCAAATGCCGGTGAGTTGGTTTGCACAAGCACCAGATTATTTATTATTAAACTTGCGTTGTTTAGAACCAAGTGCCATTACTTTACCAGTTACCAATAACCAAAAAACGCAAAGTTTAGTGTTAATGCAAAATGAGTTAATGGCATTATTACCACAATTGCAATTACCTAATGTTGAACTTTGGCAAGTATTAACTTGGGAACAAGGAAGTGCAGTAATTAGTAATTTAGAATTACTCAACTGGCTGGATAATTTGCAACTGCAAGGACATAATTATTCACTGCAAGATAGTTTCAAAGATTTATTCAAACTGTTAACCCAACCAGCGATCAATGTAGGACGGTGGTTATGGGATGAGTTAGATGAATTAGCCCAGGAACTTTCTTGGCAATTATTACCTAATATAGCACCTATACCAGCTTTGCGGAGTCCTGTGGAGGAATTTCAAGTAATTACCAACCAACTCCAAAGCAGGGGTTTAGAAATCCCCTCTCAAGCGCGGGGTGCTTATCATGATTTGTTGTTGGCAGGATTTCCCCTGCGATTGTATGCTGTAACTTGGCCAATATTATCTGAATCAGATCCTTCGTGGACATTATTATTAGTTTTGGGTACATCTGTACAAAATTCTTTACCTGCTGATTTAAAACTGCGAGTCAGTGACCAAACTAGCATTTTAGTAGAACAAGGAATAAATCAAGAACAGGGTGATTCTTATTTGTTTACTCGTGTTGTGGGTAGTTGGGATGAGAAGTTTTTGGTGAGTGTGAGTTTAGTAGATGGTGTTGAATTAACCTTACCTCCATTTACATTTTATCCTGGACGGTTATATTAAGTTTAGCTGGTTACGTTTTTTGTAACGGATAATTATTTCACGGATAAAATTTGGTTGAGGTGAAATTATCTCAAAATTTTTCTCAAATTTTTTTAGGACTTACGCAAGATGTGACTGAAAACCTTATTCTTGCGTAGGGGTAATTCATGAATTACCCCTACTTTCGTTCCTTTTTGCGTAAGTCCTGTTTTTCTCAAATTTTTGCATAAGCTCCCTAAGTGTGAGAGGTATAGATAAATATACAAGATAAATATACAGCAATCTATTCTCACCCTGCTTAGAGGAGTGTCTACCATGCTTTACCGTCTTAAATCTCTTTCTCTTGTGACTTTGGTGCTTTCCCTGTCTTTCCCTGTCGGTGTTGCTGAATCAAGGACAAAGGAAATTATACCAACTACCTTGACTGCACAGACAGAAACTACAGAACCACGCCAAGATGAAGCGTTGGGGCTGAATAACTCCAGCTTTCTGAACCATAACTCAAGAATTAACCAGGTATTGGCACAAAAACCAAATAATCAAAAAACTCAAGCAGAAAAACTGCTGCAAAAAGGTGAAGAACTGCTGTTTAATGAGCAATCTCAAGCTGCTTTGCAAAGTTTTCAACAGGCATTGAAGATTTATCGCCGAATTAATAACTCCCTGGGAGCAGGTGAATCAATTAGATTAATTGGTAGAGCTTACTATGATTTGAAAGATGAAAAGAAGGCAATGACTTACTATAAACGGGCATTGCAAATCGCTGAAACTATCAAAAATCGTGAATTAAAAGGAAAAACATTACTTGCATTAGGAAGATTGTATTCTCAAAAAGAACCTAAACGCGCTATTTCCTACTATGAAGAAGCTTTAAAAATTGCCAAAGCTATTAATAATTTTGACTTGCAAGCAAGAGTCAATTTCAATTTGGGTAGAGAGTATCAAATAGCTTTAGGAAAAAATGATCGCGCTGATAAATACTATAGAGAAAGTACCATAAATGCACAAAAAAGTAAAAACCATGATACAAAAGTATGGGTACTATTCAATCTAGGTTCTATTTACCTGTCGAGGAATGAAGTCACAGGAATAAATTTATTAGAACAAGCCTTGGTAATTGTCAGACAGAATAGTAATTCTACAGCAGAAAAGCAGATCCTTCGCAAATACGAACCCTCTCTTCTTATTGCACTTGGCATGGGTTATCGTGTTCTTAGTTCAGCTAACGGACTAAACAAAGATCCAGAAGCACTTATTCAAATCAACAAAGGAATTCAGTATTATGAAGAAGCTGTCGCAGTTGCCAAGGAGACAGGGTCAATTATTAAACAAGGAGAAGCGTTAGTTGAAATTGCCAATATCTACAATGGGACTGAAGCATCAAAAGCATTAGCAGCACTGGAGCAAGCTGCAAAAATATTCCAACAGGAGAATAATACTAACAAACTTCAAGCTACCTTGTATACTTTGGGTAACGTTTATCGAGAAATAGGACAATTAGAAAAATCTCTAACATACTATCAGCAAGCTTTAGCTGTTGTAGAGAAAGTAGTTACTCAATCTCCTCTAGATATTGTAAGCAAAAATTGGGATCAAGCATTTATTTTTAATCGTATCGCCCTTGTATATACGAGTCTTAGTAAGTATGAAAAATCAATTGAATTTGCTCAACAATCGGTAGATATTTGGATCTTAACTTTTAAATATATTGAGGGTCTGAAACCAGATCAAAAAAATAGCCCTTTTCAAAAGTTTTATGTTGATAATATCAAACGTTTCATTAGAGGAGGCTATCTTAGTATAGCAGTAAATTATAGCCTTTTAGGGCAACAAGATCAAGTACGAAAAAATATCCAGTTAGGAGAAGCATATTCTGATTCTAGTTCTGATTCTAGTTCTGATTCTAGTTCTGATTCTAGTTCTGATTCTAAAGACCAGAATTTAAAATCTGCATTAGATAATTTAGAACTGTGGAGATCGTGGAAAGGATTTGGTGGATTCAGTGTCAGTCAAGTAGAAGCACAAGCCTTAGCACAGGTTGGTATTGCTTATGCTGAACTTGGAAACAATGATCTGGCATCGAAATATTTTCAACAAGCAATTGAATTATCTGAAAATTTTCCTGCAACTCAAGCAAATATATTTTTTGGCATTGGGTTATTCTATACAAAACAAGGTCAATATGATTTAGCCATAAGTTTTCATGAAAAAGCAGTAGCACCTGCCCAAAAAGTTAACAACAAAGTATTACAAGCACTAATTTTACATGAAATTGGCATAAATAATTTCGATATAGGCAATCTACCTAAAGCGGTGGTTGCTTTATATGAAGCTATTACAATTTATGAATCTGTGCGGATTGACTTAACAGATAAAAGCCAAATTTCTATTTTTGAATTGCAATCTACAACTTACACTATTTTACAAAAAAGTTTAATTGCTCAAAATAAGTTTCAAGAAGCATTAGAAGTAGCTGAACGTGGTAGGGCGAGAGCATTTGTAAATCTATTAACATCACGCATTTCAGGGAAGCAGGTTAATCAGTTAAATGTTCAACCACCAACTATTGAAAAAATCCAGAAAATTGCCAGAGAGCAAAATGCGACAATTGTAGAATATACAATTGCTCATCAATCAGGAAGGCAAAGTTATCCAAAAACTTGGAATCCATCTGAGATGTATATCTGGGTAGTTAAACCAACAGGGGAAATTACCTTTAAACAAGTAGACCTGACAACATTAAAAACACCACTTGCAGAACTTGTCAAAAATAGCCGTGTTTCTATAGGTGCTGGAGGACGGGGAATTAAAGTAGAACGTACAGGTGAGGAAGTTCAAAAAGAGAATTTACAAACACTGCATAAAATCTTAATTGATCCTATTGCTTCTCTTCTGCCTACTAATTCAGATGAAAAAGTAATTTTTATTCCCCATGATTCGCTGTTTTTAGTTCCTTTTGTGGCACTGCAAGATCAAGATGGTAAATATTTAATTGAAAAACATACTATCTTAACTGCGCCAGCAATTCAAGTTTTAGATTTAACAGATCAACAACGGCAAAAAGTCCGGGGTAAAGATATCTTAGTTATGGGTAATCCTATTATGCCAAAAGTGGGAGATCCTCCTGTACAACTTGACCCCCTTAAAGGTGCAGAAAAGGAAACTTTGGCAATTGCTAAATTCTTCCAAGATCAATTATTTAAAACTAAAGCTATCACTGGGAAAGATGCCACAAAAGCTGCTTTCAAACAAAAATTATCATCTGCCAGAATTATTCATCTAGCAACACATGGACTTTTAGCTGATACTAATAAAAGTATCCCTACCGCCATAGCCCTTGCACCTACTGAAAACGATGATGGTTTACTCACTCCTGGGGAAATTGTTGATTTATCTATTAATGCTGAATTGGTGGTTTTAAGTGCTTGTGATACTGGTAGAGGTGCAATTACTGGTGATGGTGTTGTTGGCTTATCTCGTGCTTTCATTACTGCTGGTGCGCCGAGTGTAATTGTCTCTTTGTGGGCTGTTCCAGATGCACCTACAGCAGAATTAATGACTGAGTTTTATCAACAATGGCAACAAAATCCTGATAAGGCTGTGGCTTTAAGAAATGCTATGCTCAAAACTATGAAAAAAAGACCTGCTCCAGTAAATTGGGCGGCTTTTACTTTAATTGGTGAGTCTAGGTAAACTGGTAATTGGTGATTAGTGATTGGTGATGGGTGATGGGTGATGGGTGATTGGTGATGGGTGATGGGTGATGGGTGATTGGTGATTGGTGATCAATTCTCTGTTTTCATCTTGTAGACCTGTGGTAAAAATTAAATACAGTAGTTTGCTAAAATATGAGCCATATATTTAGCAGGCAAGATGCCTGCACCACAAGAATTTTATGATTTATATGTGTACCTCATAACATCGGTAAGTGCCGTATTTAGCAGGCAAGATGCCTGCACCACAAAAGTTTTATCATTCAAACTTGTACCTCTTTAAAAATATGATGAATTTCACAGCTTTTTATCTCACAATTCAACAGGTTGAAAAATTATGTTTATTTCAACTATCTTGGGGACAAGGACAAAATTTGAATGTCAATGTTGCCTATCCAGAAAATCTAACTAAACTATACCAAGAATGGCAAAAGATTTATCTGAGTTTTTATAATACAGCACTGCGGGGAAAAGTTGCAAATATGGGTAGTCTCCCTACCCCTCCCATTGATTGGCACGCTCGATTAGTACAAGCTGAAGCACAATTTTTATCTGTGTTTCATAACTGGTTACGCAGTGCAGAATTATTTGATATTCGTAAACAAATTGCTCAAGTTAGTAAACAAAATCAAACCCGATATCTTGATATTTTTATCGCTTGCATTACTCCAGATTTAGCCAAGTTGCCTTGGGAAGTATGGGAAATTGGTACAGAATTTGCTTTAGATTCTAGTCAGATTCGCATTGTCCGCACTGCTACAAATCGTCGAGGAACGGTGATAAATACTCAAGGTAAATATCCAAGTAAAGCTAGAATTTTAGTGATTTTAGGAGATGATACAGGTTTAAATTTTGAATCGGAAAAACAAGCTATTGCATCTTTAAAAGATTATGCAGATGTTAAATTTATCGGTTGGCAACCTAACAAGAATATTGATGACTTAAAAACTGAAATTGTCCAAACTATTTCTTGCCAAAATGGCTGGAATATTTTATTTTTTGCAGGACACAGTAATCAAACTAATTTGACTGGTGGTGAATTAGGTATTGCTCCTGGTGTAGCTTTATCAATTTCTGAACTTGAACCGGCTTTAATTACTGCTAAAGATAGAGGATTACAATGTGCTATTTTCAATTCTTGTAATGGTTTGAGTATTGCTGATAAATTAATTGATTTGGGTATCAGTCAAGTTGCGGTAATGCGTGAACCTATTCATAATCAAGTAGCAGAAGTATTTTTACCCTGCTTTTTGCAAGCTTTGTCTGAATATAAAGATGTTCATGAATCGTTGATTTCAGCAGCACAATATTTAAAAGTAGAAAAGAATTTTACTTATCCCAGTGCATATTTGATTCCTTCGTTATTTCGGCATCCAGGAGCAGAGTTATTTCGTCTTCAACCTACTTTTATTAATCAAGTAATTGAAAATTTAGTTCCTAATCGTCGAGAATTAATTGTAGTTTCAATTTTATTGATTATTAGTTTGCTGTTACCAGTTCAACAATTTTTATTACAGCGTCGAATATTATTACAAGCTATTTATCGTCAACTTACAGGACAAGTTGCTGCTACAGTTGCAACCGTAGAAACTCCCCCAGTTCTGTTGATAGAAATTGATGAAGATTCTATTAGAAAAGCTAAAATTTCTAACCCTAAACCGATTGATCGTAAGTATTTAGCAAATTTGATTGATAAGTTAACAGCTAATCAAGCTAAGATTATAGGTATTGATTATTTATTAGATAGACATCAAGGAGAAAGCGATCGCATTCTTGCTAATTCTATCACAACTGCTGTAAAATCAGCAAAACCGACATGGTTTGTTTTTGCTGGAACTGCAAATCAAGATGGTCAATGGTTACGGGTATTACCTAATATTGCGGATCTTAATTGGAGTTTGGAAGGTGAAATTGAGATTTTACCTGGATATATGCAACTATTACCTGATCATAATTCTCAGGATAATAATTCTCAGTCTTCAGAACCGGATTTTTCTAAGTTATTAAATCCTGGTGCTACTTCAATTTGGAGTTTTTCAGGTTTATTAACACTTGGATATCAGTTACAACAATTTTCTGATGTACCACAACCAAAATTAGACAGTCAAGAGGATTTTTTTCAACAAATAAACAATTTTCTAGATCGTCAAGTGCAAGATAGATCCCATTCTCAAACGATTACAAGGTTCAGTTACTCACTGTATCAAATGTGGATGCACCCAATTATTGATTTTTCTATTTCTCCTCAATCAGTATATCAAAATATTCCCGCTTGGCAATTATTGGAGAATCAAAATATTCCTAAAAATCTCCAAAATTTACAAGATATCATAGTCATTATTGCACCGGGAGGATATGAAGAAGCTGGATTAAATTATGACGGTGAAGATAATTTTTTAATATCAAAGTTTCCAGCTATTAAATATTGGCGTGATCAAGAAAATCCCATTAATCAAAGCCAAATAAGTCAAATATTAACAGGTGGTGAATATCATGCCTATATGGTACATCATTTACTTACTAACAGATTAGTTATTCCCATTCCTGATTTCTGGATAGTGGGAATAGCTATATTCATAGGTAAAGGTTTAAATTTATATTTAGTCCTATATTTAGTCTCCAGGAACAAATCTCCTCAACTGCAATCTTTAATCCTAGTCACTATAATTACAGGGATTTATGGTTTAATAAGTTTACAAGTCTACATTTCTGCAACTGCAATTTTATTACCTTGTCTGTTACCTTCTATAACATTGTGGTTTTACATTATATCGGCGATTGTGGAGAAAAAATCTGATGACTAAATCTTTTTTATCTAGGGCAATGTCTAGGGTAATGTCTAGAGTAATTTTATCATCTCTGGTTTTTAGCACTTTAGCTATTTTACCAAATCAAGCGGTTTTGGCTAGGAAAAATCCCCAGAAACCTACTTCTTTTTGGGGTAATATATCCCAAATTCTATTCTCTAAAAAACCACCCGTAAAACCACGTAAAGGTGGTTCTCGTGGTGATGTCTGCGTAATTTCCCCAGATGTTCCTTCTGAAACTAGAATTATTTGGAGCGATCGCCCTTTATTTGCGTGGCAAGGTAAAGTAAGAAAAATACAACTAACTGATCTGAATAATAATACTGTTATTTTCAGTGAGAATGTAGAAAACACTCAACAATATACTTACACAGGTGAACCACTGCAACCAGGCCAAACCTATAAGTTAGATATATTTTTGGGTAAAGAAAATCCAGCAGCATTTGTGAAATTTCAAATTATGGAGAGTGAACAACGTGATAGTATTACCGCAGAACTGAAGACGCTAGAGAATAAACTACAAGCAAAAAAAAGTCATCCTGAAGCGATCGCTTTTGCTAAAGCTCAATACTTTGCTCAGTTGGGTTTGTGGTCAGATGTGCTACAGCAAGCATACTCAGTACAAAAACCCTCTCCTGAGTTAAATAGGATGCTCAAAAAAATTCCTAAGCAGTTATGTGAAAATTGAAATGCAAATAGTAAAGATACCAATAGTTTTCGGTTAAGTCCAAAAACATAAGCTGTTATGCCTTTAACTTGAATAATTAATACAAGCAAGATGCTTGTGCTACTGTAACTTCAGGTTTTTTAATTATACAGTTTAGCTGCATATTAGCTTATAAGGATTTGTTGGGTTTCACGTTGTTCAACCCAACCTACGAATTTGCTCACGGTAACACCCGCAGAAATTGAAATATTGAAATAATGCATAAGCTCTAAAACCTCAGAAATATATAGGGTTGTGAAGCAACAGTCAACTTCTAAATTCACATTCATGATCTTGAATTTGACTGTCTAGTTTTCACGGCTGATAAATTTCATCTGAATAATAGTAGTCAACTTAATTATTTTTGAGGAAATAAAACGATGAAAGTTTGGAAATTAGCAGCAAGCATTTTGGTATTAGGCACAATAGTTATTAGCCCCAAAGCCAACGCTCAAAATTTGTTAACTCCCCAACAATTAGCACCATTACAGAACTCAAGCTCTCCAAGTTATAAAAGTGTGGAAACATACTTTATACAGGGTTTAAAACAAATAGAATCGGGAGATTATCGAGGAGCGATCGCTAATTTTAACCAAGTTCTCAACATTGATCCTAATAATGCTTATGCCTATATTGGACGTGGATTTAGTAGATTTAGTTTAGGAAGCTATAGAGGAGCAAAAAAAGATTTTGATAAGGCGTTAGAAATTACTCCTGATATTGCTTATGCTCACTTTTTTAGAGGTTTTACCCTAGTCATGTTAGAAGATAAACAAGGAGGAATTGCTGATTTGAAACAAGCATCTATTTTGTTTAAACAAGAAGGAGAAGATGAATTATCCCAAAAAGCAGATAACGCAGTCAAACAAATAGAAGCTAGTTAGTTATAAACTATTGCATTCCATAAATTGCTCAAATTGCTCAAATTACTCAAAAATCGTAGGTTGGGTTGACGGAAGGAAACTCAACTTTTTTATATTCGGGACTTACGTAAAACAGAACGAATGTAGGGGCAATTCATGAATTACCCCTATGATATCTTGCGTAATTCCTAATAAGCTGTTACACAGCTAAATTGTATAATCCTAATATTCTGAAATCTTGTTTAACAGGCAAGATGCCTGTTCCACTTATACAAATTAAATGCACAACAGCTTATTCTTTAGTGAAAATTGCATAAGCTCTAACAGCCCAGAGGTATATATTTTTTGATACAACAAATATAATAAATCCCCTACTCAACCATGAACAACTTAATGAACAACTTAATGAACAACTTAAAAATTATTTCCCTGAGTTTAATTCCTCAATTAATATCTCCCTGGATCATAATTTTAGCGACTATTTCCATACCTGTTAACACCGTTAAAGCCAATAATATATCTAATTCTACTCACAAAATATCAACATACAACCAATTACAAAAAAACCTCATTCATCAGAATCAACTAGAAGCGGCATTAGAAATTTCTGAACGCAGCCGCAATGGAGAATTTTCGGAATTATTCACCTCACATAAATCCAATAAAATCGCCCTTTCTTTATCTTCAGAAGAAATTAAACAAGTTGCTAAACAACAAAATGCCACAATTGTGCAATATTCAATTATTAATGATGAATTTGTCATTGCAGGTAAAAAACAAACTCAAGAATCAGAACTGCTGATTTGGGTAATTAAACCCACAGGTGAAATAGCACTTCGTCAAGTGAATCTAAAACCTTTATGGCAAAAAGAAAATACATCTTTAAAGGATTTAGTTGCAGAAAGTCGCCTGAGAATGGGAGCGCAAAATAGAAATAATAAAATCATCAAAATATCCCCAAACAAAGAGGATATTTCTATTTCTAGAGAACATTTGCAGAAACTACATGAGATTTTAATTCAACCCATTGGGGATTTATTGCCAAATCAACCCGATAAACACATTATTTTCATTCCGCAAGGAGACTTATTTTTTGTTCCCTTTGCAGCATTGCAAGATAAAAAAGGTCAATATTTAATTGAAAAACATACCATTGCCACTGCGCCCTCAATTCAAGTGTTAGATTTACTTGATCAACGAAAACAGCAAAATCAAGGATTAGCGAAAGATGTGTTAATTGTCGGTAATCCTATCATGCCTACTAAACCACTGCAACCAGGAGAAAATCCGCCAGAAACAGTTAATCTTCCAGGTGCAGAACAAGAAGCAAAAGAAATAGCTAGGATTTTTAACACTCAAGCACTGATAGGAAAGGCAGCCACAGAAACCGCAATTGTTCAAAAAATGCCCCAAGCAAAAATAATTCATTTAGCTGCAAGCAATGTAAGAAATAAAGAGGGAGAATTTAGCGATGTATTAGCTTTAGGAACTTCCAAACAAGATGATGGTTGGCTGACATCTGAAGAAATTATCAACTTGAATTTAAAAGCGGAATTAGTGGTATTAAGTGGTAATGATACAGCTACAGGGAAAGTTACCAATGATGGTGTAATTGGTTTATCGCGGTCTTTTTTTACCGCAGGTGCTACCAGCGTGATTGGTTCTTTGTGGAGTGTGTCGGATAGGGAAACAGCATTTTTGATGACGGAGTTTTATCAGGAATTAAGTAAAAATCCAGATCAAGCTGCTGCTTTGCGTCAGGCAATGTTAACAACTATGAAGAAATACCCAAATCCGATGTATTGGGCTGGTTTTATTTTAATTGGTAATGGGTGATGGGGAAAATACAAATAACTTCCTCCTGACTCCCGACTCCTGTACGGGCGAAGCATTCGGAAAATAGCCTTTTCATAAAATTGATAATTTTTCGCCCGAATGCTTCGCCCCTACGACTCCTAACTCCTGATATCAGGTCTACCTACCTAATCACTTACGATATAGCTATTTCATCATTATTGTATTGCCTTTTTCCAATCACCCATCACCCATCACCCATCACCAATTACCAATCACCCATCACCAATCACCCATCACCAATTACCCATCACCAATCACCAATCACCAATGTCTTATCCTAAAATTCGCTTAATTGCATTGATCACATTCATTCTCACGGTTTTACAACCTGCGGTTAATTTACCAGTGTTATTCCAGGTATCACAGGTATTTGCACAAACACCAGCAGACCGGGAAGCAGAAGCAGATAGACTATTACAGCAAGGTATTGAGCAGTATCAAAGCAGTCAATTTACAGCAGCATTACAGTCTTGGCAACAAGCATTGATTATTTATCGGCAAATCAAAAACCGTTTAGGTGAGGGTGCTTCTCTAGGTAATCTGGGAATTGCTTACTATGCACTAGGAGATTACACCAAAGCCATTGAATACCACTCCTCCCATTTAGCCATTGCCCGTGAAATCAAAAACCGTTTAGGTGAGGGTGCTTCTCTAGGTAATCTGGGAAATGCTTACCATGCACTGGGAGAATACACCAAAGCCATTGAATACCACACCTCCAGTTTAGCCATTCTCCGTGAAATCAAAGACCGTTATAGTGAGGGTACTTCTCTAGGTAATCTGGGAAGTGTTTACCATGCACTGGGAGAATACAACAAAGCTATTGAATACCACACCTCCCGTTTAGCCATTACCCGTGAATTCAAAGACCGTTTAGGTGAGAGTCAATCTCTAGGTAATCTGGGAGGTGCTTACAATGCACTGGGAGAATACACCAAAGCCATTGAATACCACTCCTCCCATTTAGCCATTGCCCGTGAAATCAAAGACCGTTATGGTGAGGGCAATGCTCTAGGTAATCTGGGAAGTGTTTACAATGCACTGGGAGAATACACCAAAGCCATTGAATACTATACCTCCCGTTTAGCCATTGCCCGTGAAATCAAAGACCGTAGAGGTGAGGGTAATGCTCTAGGTAATCTGGGAGTTGCTTACAATGCACTGGGAGATTACACCAAAGCCATTGAATACCACACCTCCAGTTTAGCCATTGCCCGTGAAATCAAAAACCGTTTAGGTGAAGGTGCTGGTCTAGGTAATCTGGGAATTGCTTACTATGCACTGGGAGAATACACCAAAGCTATTAAATACCACACCTCTAGTTTAGCCATTGCCCGTGAAATCAAAGACATCCAAGGAGAAGGAAGTAGTTTAAATAATCTAGGATTAGCTTTCTATGAATCTGGCAACCTCCCACAAGCAGAAACAACTCTCTATACTGGCATTGAAGTATGGGAATCTATCAGAGGAAAGTTAGGGAACAATGATAGCTACAAAGTCTCTATTTTTGAAGAACAAGCTCGCACTTACCGCATATTACAACAAGTCCTCATTGCTCAGAATAAAACTCATGAAGCTTTAGAAATTTCTGAAAGAGGACGTGCTAGGGCATTTGTGGAGTTATTAACTTCACGCTTATCTAACACAAATACCAGTCAAACTTCACAACCTGCTGTTGATAAACCCACTATTTCTTTATTACAAAAAATCGCCAAACAACAAAATGCTACCCTGGTTCAATATTCTATTATTACTGATGAAGAACTTTATATCTGGGTGATTAAACCCACAGGTGAAATTACTTTTCGTAAATCTGATTTAAAACCCCTGTGGCAAAAAGAAAATACCACTCTAGCAAAACTCGTTGATAATAGTCGTGAATCTATTGGTGTGAGAAGTAGAGGGGGTATTGTAGTTAGTGTAGATCCTAATGCTCCCCAAGCCAAGCAAAGATTTCAAAGACTCCATGAATTACTAATTACACCTATTGCGGATCTTTTACCCAAGAAAGATACTGAAAGAGTTGTTTTCATTCCTCAAAGTGAATTATTTCTTGTTCCTTTCCCCGCATTGCAAGATGAAAAAGGTAAATATTTAATTGAAAAACATACTATTCTCACTGCACCATCTATTCAGGTTTTAGATTTAACCCACAAGCGAAAAAACGCCATTAAAAAAT
>NZ_BJCE01000021.1:0-39859 GCF_005402885.1 Sphaerospermopsis reniformis | reverse complement strand
GGCTCAGTACAAGTCGCTATCAGGAGTCAGGAGTCAGGAGTTATTTATTTTGGATTTTGGATTTTGGATTTTGGATTGTTTTTGTTAACTCCAATCTAAAATCTAAAATCTAAAATCTAAAATTTTTTTCCCCAGTCACCAATCACCAATCACCAATCACCAATCACCAGTCACCATTCCCTATAATTAAAAATCATCATCAAAATCTCGATCGCGCATCATTTTCGGATCTGGTGCAAAAGCTAACCACAAAGGGAATTGTAATAAGCCTAAACTAATTTGCTCCTCAGAATCATCAATGATAATTAACGGCATTTGATTAGATTTAACTAATCTATCTGCTTTTTGGGCTAAAGCGTTAGGTGATTCAAATAATACCACACCTCTGTCTGGTCCAAAATCAGGACGACCAATACCTAAACAATCTTGTAAACCCCGTCGCCATTCGCCCAAACGTTCGGGACTATTAGCTAAAATCAGAGTACGTAGGCGATCGCCCCCGGCACTACGCTCCGCGTAATCGCCATATAATTTATGTAAAATCGAAATTGCCGCTGAAGCAATCAAAATATTCTGCAAACGACTACCCATCGTCCGCAGCGCACCCCGTCCTCCTAAGGTAAAAAACCAGTTAGATACTCTTTCAGCGTGAACAGGTTCAAAAGTGCGCCTTAACTGCCATGCAGGACCATAATAATCTGGTTGGTTGCGATATTGATCAATTAAACGGCGAATTTGTTTTGTTGTATCTTGAAACTGTTGTTGGGCAAATTGCAAAGTCTGAGACTGTTCTTCAACAGGTTTGGATTCTTTTTTCGCCTCTTTTATGGCTGGTTTTTCTCTTTCTTTTTCCCTCACAGCCGGCACCAGTTGCAATTGTTCCGCTGCGGCTGCCAAATCTTGTAAACTACCTGTGAGATAATCTTTAAAACCCTGTACCCGAATAGCCAAATCTTGAGACGTACCTGCAAAAGTCGTTCGCATTTCATTTCTAATGCGTTCTTGTCGTCGTTCTAGCTGTTCTACAGAAATTTGCAATGCCTGTTTACGTTGTTCTAACAATGAAAGGGACTCTTGCACCATTTTCGAGAGTGCTGTTTGAGTTTCGCTAACCTGTCCCTGAAGGGTTTTGTAAGTAATTTGCAGTTGAGATATTTCTGCTTTGAGTGCGGCTTCGGTTTCCTGTAACTCAGCTACTCGTTGCGCTGCTACTGCATATAGTGAATTAAATTCTGATTCTGATTCCAGGAATTTATTATCTATTTTTTCTACTGTTTCTACTGTTTTTGACGTTTGTGTTTCTGTGTTCATCATTGCAGACTCTACATCAACTTCCTTTGCTGATGGTTGTGCTGGAGTTGATGTTTCTGTCTCTAATGGTGAATCATCCGATAAATTTGCTGATATTTCCGCCTGTTTTTCATCTGTGGAAATTTCATGCGGCGTTTCTTCCCACCAGTCATCTATCGGTTTTGGAGTTTGGGATTCCTCTGGGTTCATAAATAGGATTGTAATTATTAACGCGACTAAATTATAGCCATAGTACGGGCGTTTTTCGGGCAACCACGGGGGGTTTGCCCCTACGGACTCCTGACTCCTGCTATAGTTATCAGTTATCAGTCTACCAACCGTTGACTATTCATATTCTGGGACAACGTTCTTCTAAGCAAGATTTTAAGGTCTTGGGGTCAAATAAAATCGGTAAAAAGTGAATGCTGTTGATTTCTTTAAAGTAAAACAAAATGGGAACTCTATCCCAGAAAATCCGCCAGTTTTGCCATTCTCGGTAAGGAAAACGCCGAATTAACTTTTCACCCCGGTAAAGATCAAAATCAGTAGCAGTAAATTGAAATCGCAAGGTTACAGCTTGCAACATTAAAAATAATCCTAGCAGTGCGATCGCTCCTCCAACCCAAGGTTGCAAAAGCAGTAGGGGAATAGAACCAAGCACCAACACAATAGGGATATTGTAACTTGGCTTGAGTTCCACCGTAGATAGGGCGTTAGGTACTGATGAAGTAGTCATAATTTTAGGGAATAGGGAATAGGGAATAGGGAATAGGGAATAGGGAATAGGGAATACGGAATACGGAATAGGGAATAGGGAATAGGGAATCAGGGGAGATAGGGAGGTTGCTAACCCAATCACCAATCACCAATCACCAATCACCAATCACTAGTCATCATCAGAGTCCAGGAGTGAATCCCCCACCTGTTCCCTGAAACATTAACCATGATAGAAAAAAGTTGCTAATAAAAATAATCAGCAGGGCGGTAACAACGGCAGTTGTGGTTGATTGTCCCACACCTTTCGCTCCTCCTGTGGTGGTTAAACCCCAACTGCAACCAATAATAGCAATTAAAACGCCAAAGCAGCCTGCTTTAATCATGGCGCTAACGATGTCCCAAATATCCAAGAAGTTACGGGCTGAGTCTAAAAATACTGTATCTGAGAGGTTGTAAATATTGATGGCAACTATTAGTCCCCCACCCATGCCAGTAACTAAGGATAACAAGGTTAAGATAGGCAGCATTAATAAACAAGCCAGGATACGAGGAATAACTAAATAATCAATGGGGTCTGTTTTTAACATCAACAGGGCATCTATTTGTTCTGTAACCCGCATTGTGCCAATTTCAGCGGCAAATGCAGAACCAACTCGCCCGGCTAAAATCACTGCTGTTAGCACTGGTGTCAGTTCTCTGGTTAAGGCTACTGCTAATACTCCCCCAACTAAGTTTCCTGCGCCAAAGTTGATAAACTCCCGTGCTACCTGTATTGTAAATACTGCACCTACAAAAACGGCCGTCAATAAGGCGATAAACAGGGAATCTGGACCGACGGCGGCTAGTTGTTCTAAGGTATTACGGCGATGGATTTTGCCTTTCATCAGGTGAACTATCACTTGTCCACCTAAAAAAATCGCTGCTAGTAATCGCTGGGTCCATGCACCTAAACCGGATTTGGATATAGTCTGGCTCAATGTTTTCTATCTAACTCAGTGAATGCTTTAAGAATAGCGAAAGTTATTGGTTTTTTGTCATTAGTCATTAGTCATTAGTCATTAGTTATTTTTCCCAATCCCCAGTCCCCAATCCCCAAACATTAACTTAGTTTAAAGATTCTCTCAGAAAATTAAGCAGCTTATTTTGCTTGATTAAATATGTTACGACGTTGTTAAACGCCAAAAATCTTGATATATCAGGTATTTTACCCTTTGGAAGCCATCAACATAGCCTCATCACTTGAGGGTTATATTAACTTTTCTTTTAATGAAAACTTAAGATTTTTGACAAATTAACTTTTCAGGAGCGATCGCACGTATTGTAGAAATTAACGTACTGCTTCTTGGCTATCATTCACCTTACTCTTGGAGATTGCCTGATTATGAATCTTTTTACCAACTTTCTCCGATCTTTCTTGCTTACTACTGTTTTCAGTTTTATTGCTCCGATATTCTTGGTGGGCGGTATATTAATCTGTTTATGCCTTTTTGGCTTTGTCCCCGGTTTGCAAGGACTAACTGAAGAAGTACCCGCTCAGATTTTGCATTTTCTGGCTACTTTTGGTACTGGTAGTCCTATCAATGGCTTATTTGTTATCAGTCTTACTTTCGGTTTTGTGGGTGGGCTTTTTGATATCTATGCTTATTATCGGTATCAAATACTGCGTATTGATTCCTAAGTAACTCAGAAAGTTAGATAACGTCTCTCTTTGATTTAATGACAATTAACAACTAAATTAACTTTCTTATAAACAAATCTGCTGCTATCCCTGACTTTAACTATTTTTTGGCATAGCTCAGTTATTGCTGTGATTTTTTGTAAGTAAGGTTTTTTAGTCATTAGTCGCTTGTGACTAATAACTCTGCATTATGCTGTTAAATTGTGCTGTAAAAAAAGATAGATGTATGAGCAACTGTATAATTGCTGTACTGTTACCAACTTAGATTGTGTTTTGGAAATGGTGATTTTTGACAATCACGCAACAAACCAGTACAGAGTTTGGTTGAGAATGGAACATTTAAAGAAATATTCCTTTATTAAGAAATATAGCAAACAACACTATAAACCAAATCTAAAAATTTCCTTAAAATTTAAATAGCTTCATACTTGCTGGTTTAATCTTCTGAAAAGAGTCGAAGAGGTCATCTGACCGCTGGACAATTTATATTAAATCTATTAACTGATTAGATTACTCATGATCTGGCCGTTTAAACCCAAGTTTCGTAAACAAATTGCTCGGATTGAAATAACTGGTGCGATCGCCAGTGCTACCCGCAAACGAGTGTTAGAAGCCCTAAAAACAGTAGAAGAGAAAAAATTTCCCGCTTTACTGCTGCGTATTGATAGCCCTGGGGGTACTGTAGGAGATTCCCAAGAAATATACAGCGCCTTGAAGCGATTGAGCAAAAAAACCAAAATCGTAGCGAGTTTTGGCAATATATCGGCTTCTGGAGGCGTTTATATTGGCATGGGAGCGGAACACATTATGGCTAACCCAGGCACAATTACAGGTAGTATCGGCGTGATTTTACGGGGAAACAACTTAGAACGTCTGTTAGAAAAAGTAGGTGTTTCCTTTAAGGTGATCAAGTCTGGACCTTATAAAGATATATTATCTTTTGACAGGGAACTGACAGAACCAGAAGAAAACATCCTGCAAGAATTGATAGATGTCAGCTATCAGCAGTTTGTAGAGACAGTAGCACAGGCTCGTTCCTTGGAGGTAGAAACAGTTAAAAATTTCGCTGATGGGCGCATTTTCACCGGAGAACAAGCCTTAGAATTAGGGGTTGTAGACCGTTTGGGAACAGAAGAAGATGCACGACGCTGGACAGCGGAATTAGTCGGACTTGATCCAGAAAAAACTCCTTGTTATACGCTAGAAGAACGTAAACCATTATTGAGTCGAGTTCTACCAGGTAGTAGTCAGTCGAAATCACAAATTGCGGCTGGAATTGATTGGCTGGAATTTGAAATGTCTACAAGTGGTTTACCCTTGTGGTTATATAGACCGTAGATTAATTGTCAATAGTCACTAGTTACCAGTCTGTGTACTGATGACTAATGACTAGTGACTAATAACTCATGACTAATTCAGGAGGACTTTGGAAGTGGAATGGCAAATGCGGGCAATTCGTGGTGCAACAACCGTTGCCGAAAATAGCGTAGAATCAATTACAGAAGCGGTGACAGAATTAATTAATGAACTGGAACGACGGAATAAACTAGAACCAACAGAAATTTTAAGTGTTACTTTTTCTGTCACCCGTGACTTAGATGCTATTTTCCCAGCAGCGATCGCCCGCCGTCGTCCTTTATGGGATAGTGTAGCTATGTTGGATGTCCAACAAATGCACGTCGAAGGCAGTTTACAGCGTTGTATCCGCTTTTTAATTCACGCCTATTTGCCAACTTCCGCCCCCGTTCACCACATTTATTTGCGTCAAGCGGCTAAATTGCGTCCAGATTGGGGTTTACCGCAAACTTTACAAACTTCTCAGCACCCGCTAGAAACTAAAGTTTAAAATATAGCAGAATTTAGGAGTCAGGAGTCAGGAGTCAGGAGTCAGGAGTCAGGAGTAAAATTCACTTGATATCACAACAGACAAGTCGCTTAGGACATCACTTGATGATCAAACCTACATACCTAAAGACTTTTCACACTGTCACCTGTCACCTGTTTCCTGTAACTTGCCATATATGAATAATTTAACAATCAAAATTGAAA
Organism: Sphaerospermopsis reniformis; assembly: GCF_005402885.1. Classification (NCBI taxonomy): domain Bacteria; kingdom Bacillati; phylum Cyanobacteriota; class Cyanophyceae; order Nostocales; family Aphanizomenonaceae; genus Sphaerospermopsis; species Sphaerospermopsis reniformis. The sequence goes on along the minus strand of NZ_BJCE01000021.1, from coordinate 34,125 downwards.
AGTTATTAGATACTGATTTTGAGGAACTGATCAAAGTTAGTCGAGAAATTTGGTGTAGTCACTATCCCGGCGTTATCAGTATTGAACAAATAGAGTATATGTTAGATAAAATGTATGCTCTTGAAATAATTGAAAAAGAAATTTATCAGCTAGGAATATTTTATGATAAAGTCGTTAAAGATAATCAAATAGTTGGTTATTTATCTTATGGTGCGGAAGTAAAAGATAATCTTAATCATATTAATTGTTTGAAATTACATAAATGTTATTTATTACCTGCACTGCATGGGTTTGGTTATGGACAAATAATGTTATCTCATGTTTGTCAAAAAGCTAAAGATATGAATTTGCAGAAAATTATACTCAATGTTAATAAAAGGAATGTAAAAGGAATTAAAGCTTATACTCGATTTGGGTTTAAGATTATTGAGAGTAAAGTAATAGATTTTGGTGGTGGGTTTGTGATGGATGATTATATTATGGGTTATGATATTTAAGAGATAGGAAATAACCAATAATTCAGAGAATGTTTTTATCAAATACAACTATTGGTTGCATTGTCTAAGCTGTTGTGCAGCTAAATCATCTATAAATGATTCACGTTCATCTTCATCCATTCCATGCCAATTTTTACCCTTTTTCCATGTTGCAAGAAGAAAATAAATGATGTGTAATTATGGAGATGATTTTTTAATAACTAAAGTTCTAGCAATCTTATCATGTAAACCTTGTCTTTTTTCTGTAAAAAAAGCCATAATAAAACCTATCAATAATATTAAACCAGAAATACTTTTACTCCAAAATCTTACATTTGCCTGACCAAACTTTAACCGCATATTAGAGATATTAGTAACTTTTAAACCTAACATCATTTTGCCCAAAGTTGCTTGTAAATGAGAACTTTCAAAACAGGTAAAATATAGCCATTTACCAATAAAACCAAAACTAGGTATGATAAAAGCAAATAAAGGTTCTGTTGGATCATTGAAAGAATGAAGAAATAATATCATAGCAATTAATTCTCCAAAAACTCCTCCTATGGTAGTTAATGATGTAAAAATTAAAGAATATCCAAAAGCACCAACATTATTGATGGTATAGTCTGGTAATAAAGGGAAAAAATTAAAAAATATTTTCCACCATAAAGATATAGTAATAGTTAAAATCAGAATATCCATACAGTAAGCTAATAAACGCAACCAAAAACTTCCATATTTAAAATTACTGGTTTGATGAAATTCAGGTTTAAAAGAACCATCAATTACACTAATACAATTTAATATTTCCTGCGTATCTTTAGGACGATTTCCTGGAAATGGAGACATTAAATAATCAATCAAATCTCCTACACCCGGAGAAATACCCACAGCATGATTTCGCCAAATTAGCTTTCCATTTCGTGCATCTTCATGAAAATTATCAGGAGACTTACCTGTTAACAAATAAACAAAAGTCCGCCCCAAAGCAAAAAAATCTGATTGCGGAACAGCTTTACCATTTACTTGTTCCGATGGTGTATAACCTGCGGAAATAATTCCTGTCACTTGCTGTCCTGCTACCTTCTTCATGAAAGTTTGTGTAACTTCCCGTGCTGTCCCAAAATCAATTAATACTAACTGCCCATTGGGGCGTAACATAATATTAGGTGGCTTAATATCTCGATGAAAATAATTTTGTTGATGGACTTGTTGTAAAATTTCAACTATCTGTTTCAACCATCTTACAGCAGCACGTTCACCGATGGGTTGATGGTTACGTTGAATCATGTATTGTTCTAAGTTCATTCCCTCAATTTTTTCCATCACCAAACAATGCAGGGGTTCTTTAGCATCTCTAGGAAAATAAATAAAGTAACCATCTGATTCAACTTTAGGAATACCGGGATGGTTGAGTCGTTTTAACACTTCCGCTTCTTGCTGAAATAGTTCCACCGCTTTAGGAACTGTATTAAACAGAACCTTGAGAACTTTCTTTGCACCAGAGTCTTCCACTTCATAGGTTTTACCGAAACCACCACCACCCAAAGGACGAATGACTCGATAACACCCCTCTAAAAGTAACTCAGAACCACAAGCTTGACAAAATAAGGGTTGTTTGGGGTTTTGTGGTTTGGGACAGCTAGGATTGATACAGTAGCTCATGCACTGCTACAGGATAGGTTTTTGATACTTACCAATTATAAGCATATAGCAATCCTATCTGATGTGTAAACTATTATTTCAATTCCTATAATATTTCCAACTTCGTCATAGTCTAAAATGATTCCTGGTTTTTCTTCATCACTTTCTTCAATTTCTGCATTACTAAAGATAATCCTTAAAACGTCAACTTCTGAGTCATAAGTAATTTTCATGATTCGCTCCAGTATTTCTCAATTTTGCTAGTTCTGTAAGAAGCTTCTAAGCTATCATTAATCTCTTTAGTAGCTATTTTCTGTTATTGTCTACTTATTGAGTTGGGCGGAAATAATTCATAAAAGTTTATTAATGCTCTCGATAAACATTGTAAATTTGGATTTTAATTTAAGATTACTTTTTACCACCCATAAAAATAAATATACTGTAGCGACTATGCCAAAACGCATACTTGTAGAAGTAAATAGTTGGTTTAAGAGAGATAGAATTGTCCGTAATTTAGAACTTTTTCAAGATGTTATTGTTATTTCTCTTTGCGTAGGTTTATTTTGTGTGATGCTCATCAGATTAGGAGATATGTTTATCTCCTTTTTGCATCCATTAGATTTGCGGGAAGTAACATCTGATATTTTGTTTATCTTGATACTTGTGGAATTATTTAGGCTTTTGGTTGATTATCTGCAAGAACATAGTATTTCTGTAGGTGCTGCGGTAGAAATTACTATTGTTTCTGCGTTAAGAGAAATTATTTTACGTGGTGTGTTAGAAATTCCCCGTGACCAAATTTTTGGAATTTCTGTATTTTTGTTGGTACTAGCAGGAATTTTTATTGCTAGTCCTTGGATAAATAAGTTATTTGGAAACGTCAACATTAGTGAAAAAATGAGTGAAGATTAAGGATTTTATTGACTTTAAAAGTGAAGATCAAGGATGTCATTTACTTTAAATAATTAGGGCGGGCAAGATGCCCACCCCACAAGATTTGATTGAGAAATACAGGAATTTAATTTCAGCGATAGGTAAGTATTCAGCCCTCAGTAATCAGCTATTATCTGGGATTTATAAGCCCCCTCAAAATACTGAAAAATTAGCCTGAAAAGGAGTTTTAGCTGACTGCTGATAGCTGAATGCTTACAACAATAGTTAAGGCAGAATAAACCCATACTTTCTAAATACAGCTTTAGCTTTATCACTAGCTAAAAACTGAGAAAAATTCTTAGCTGTATCAACGTTTTTACTGCGTTTGAGTATGGCTAAGGGATAAATAATTGGAGAATGATATTTTTCGTCAGCCGCAACGACAACTTTGACTTTATTAGAAATTTTGGCATCAGTAGAATACACTAAACCCGCATCAGCATTGCCACTTTCTACAAATGATAAAACTTGACGCACATTGTTAGCAAAAACCAGTTTTGATTTGATATGATCCCAAATTTTCAATTTCTGTAATACTTGTTGTGCATATTGCCCTGCGGGTACGCTTCTAGGTTCACCAATAGCTACTTTTTTGACTCTTGTATCTTTGAAATTGTAAAAACTACTAATACCAGAAATATTACCTGGTACAACTAAAACTAGGCGATTTTTAGCAATGATGGTACGACTACCAGGAAGTAAAAGATTTTTTTGTTCTAAAGCATCTACCTGTCTTTTTGCCGCAGATATAAAAACATCCACTGGCGCACCTTGTTCTATTTGTTGCTGTAAAGCACCAGAGCTACCAAAGTTGTAAGTAATGTTGATGTTGGGGTTGGTTTGTTGGTATAGGGGCTTAATTTCTTCTAGAGCCTCTTGTAAACTTGCAGCGGCAGATACCAGTAAGTTGGTATTAGACTGTGCTACTACAGGGGCGGAAGTAAGGGTTGGTATACCAATTGCTATCAGCATTGTGGTTAAGGCTGTAGCAATTAATATCATTAATCGTCTTCTTTTCACGGAAAAAAGTGTTTTTGAGAAATTTTCTTTCATAATAATTGACACTCCGTGGAGTATTGGCAATGCTACCAAATTTTTACCATGTAAGTTGGTAAATATTTACATATCTATATTCTATTTTTTGTATACTACAATACTTTTTTCCCTTTAAGGTTGGTATAAGGTGTTTATACCAACTTAGTTGGTTGAGCAAAAAATACCCCAATGTTAATACTTTTATAGTTTTTCTACTGACACAAACAAAAGTAATGAATATGTCACATGATAAAGATTTTTTAATTACCTTACATGAGTTTCTTTATCCTATTAATAGGTATTACGGTCAGTTCAAACCAGAGTACATAACTTTTAATGCCAATTTACAAGAATTTTCCCAGCGAGTGAACTATATATGTAATTTACAGACTAACGGCAAGCTTTCTCCAGAGGATGCTTACACTCAAATTCAAAGGCTATGGAAGCAGTTAAAACTGTCTAAAAAGCAGCTAAATCTTTAAACAACAAATGATTTTTTGGGTTGAATATTGCGATGAATATTGCAATTTAAACTTTAACTTTTACAACTAAATATCTAATTATTTTATTACTTCCAACGGGTAAATGCTGCGGTATTTATCACGGATACAGGTGTGAACTTTTATTTAAGTTGGTATAGCAAGTTTACCAACCAATTTGGTAAAATTTTTTGATTTTCATGTGTGAGGTATATGTCTAGTTTTGTACAAAATTCCTTTTGGATAGCTCCTTTACTGGTTGCGGGAAGTACAATGGGTGTGATGGCTCAAACTCCGACTCCAGAAACAGAAAATACTTTAGAGCAGGTAACATCAGTTTCCCAACTTGCTGATGTGCAACCTACAGACTGGGCTTTTCAAGCTTTGCAATCTTTAGTAGAGAGATATGGTTGTATTGCTGGATACCCTAACAGTACCTTCCGGGGTAATCGAGCTATGACTCGCTATGAGTTTGCTGCTGGTTTAAATGCTTGTCTGAACAGGGTTCAAGAATTAATTGCCACAAGTACGGCTGATGCTGTGAAAAAGGAAGATTTAGAAACTCTGCAAAAATTACAACAAGAATATGCTGATGGATTAGTAGAATTGCGGGGAAGATTGGATGGTTTAGAAAGTCGGACTGCGGTGTTAGAAAGTGAGCAATTTTCCACAACTACTAAATTAAGTGGTGATGTAATTTTCACAGTGGGTAGTGTATTTGGTGGAGATAGACCACTGAACTCTGACCAATGGCGCACAGGTGCAGCACGCAGCAGTTTACAAGATAATACCATCTTTTCTGATCGGGTGCGGTTAATTTTTGATACCAGTTTTAGTGGTAAAGACCGCTTACGACTCATATTAAAAGCTAACAATACTATTGCTTTTAACGGTGCTGTTTCTGGTACACAAATGACCCGTTTGGGTTGGGATACCACTGTTAATGCTAATAACACCGTAGAAGTTGGTAAATTGTTCTACAACTTTCCGGTAGGTGATAAAGTCAATGTGACTGTGGATGCTATTGGTGGTTCATTTTTTGACAATTTCAATACTGTTAACCCTTTATTGTCAGCCGCTACAACTGGTGCATTATCTCGGTTTGGTCGCTTTTCACCTATTTACCGTGCTAGTAATACTGGTTTAGCTAGTGGTAGAGGTGCTGGTGTAAGTGCGGTTTTTAAACTGAGTGATAAAATTACTTTTTCTGGTGGTTATTTAGCGAGAAATGCTGATAACCCGGATGAAAGTCGGGGTTTGTTTGATGGTACTTATGGTGCTTTAGCACAGTTAGCTTTCCAACCTAATCAAAATTTGACTTTGGCTTTAGCCTATGCCCATTCTTATTTTAGTGGTGCTGTGGCTGGAGATGTGAGTGTTTCTGGTGCGGAGGGTAGCGTTTTTGCTAATAGTCCTTTTGGTGGTGGTGTTGCTACTTCTGCTAATCATTATGGGTTACAAACGAGCTATCGTTTTAGTCCCCAATTTGTACTTTCTGGCTGGGTGGGTTATACTCAGGCGATCGCAGAAAATAATGCCACAAATGTCAACAGAGGGGATACAGCAGACATTTGGAACTGGGCGGTAACTTTAGGTTTACCCGATTTAGGTAAAAAAGGTAACTTGGCAGGAATTATTTTTGGTCAACCGCCAAAAGTCACCAGTAATGATTTTGGTCCAGCAGTTCCCACTGCAACCAGTCCCCGACGTTTAGATAGTGATACTTCCTACCATTTAGAGGCACTATACCGTTATCAAGTGAATAGTAATCTCTCCATTACTCCTGGTTTAATAGTGATTTTCAACCCAGAACATAACAGCAATAACGACACCATTTATACAGGAGTGATTCGCACCACATTCCGATTTTAAGTAAAGGTGACAGGTCAACATAATTAGGGTTTGCTGAAAAAGTTTTGTCGTGATGACAGGTGACAGGTGACAGTTTCAAGAGTTGGATGGGAACGATTTTTCCTTTGAGTAGGAATTAAATGCAAGGTTTTTAAGTTTCTACCTCGTAAAAGCTTGCACTTTTTTAACTTCCAGCAGGCTAAGACCCTTTACCTGTAATCTTTTCATCTTTATTCAGCAAGCCCTAATTAAACATAAAATGTTGAGGAGCTAGATCGCCGACTTCTCTGAGAAATCGGGGATCTGGATAGACCTACTTATCAGTTATCAGGAGTTCAAGGAGTTAGAAATAGGACTTAGCAAAAACTCTCCCAAACTCCTATTCCTCTGTGTTCTCTGTGCTAGGAGTTGTTAATTCTTTTGTGACTTGTGCGTAAATCCTAGAGTTTTTTATTAGTATATAAGCATTATTTTTAACTTTTTTGCATCAACTACACAGAGATTATTATAAAATAGCAAGACTTACGCAAAATAGAACGAAAGTAGGGGTAATTCATGAGTAGGGGTAATTCATGAATTATCCCTACGCAAGAATCAGGTTTTTAGTACAATCTTGCGTAAGTCCTAAATCGTTACTAGACTATAATTTGCTAGATTTGAGATTTTTGTTAATTGCGATACCATAAACTACTAATTTTTCGATGAAATACGAGATAGTTTTTTAGATTTGGGAGTAGAAACTAAATCCAGTATCATCAAAAAATCTAAAATTCCGGTATGGTGTGAAAATCAACAGAGGAGTGAAATAATGGATTTACGCCAAGATGCCTTGCAAATCCTCAAAGAAACCAGTAGAACTTTTTATATACCCATCAGTATTTTACCGTCAGGATTGCAAGAAGCTGTAGCATCAGCTTACTTATGTATGCGTGCCATTGATGAAATTGAAGATCATCCAGAATTGGATAATGCTACAAAAGCGCATTTGTTACACAACATTAGCCAGACGTTGCAAGCTGGGGTTGATGGTTTTGCGGTGGATGCTTTTGCTGTAGGATTTAAAGGTTACGAAAATTCTTTAGCAGAAGTGAGTCTACGGGTGAGAGAATGGTCAATACTAGCACCTGAGAGTATTGCCCCTCGCATTTGGGATGCAACAGCAGCAATGGCTGATAGGATGGCTTATTGGGCAGAAAGAAATTGGAAAATAGAAACCGAATCTGATTTAGATCGTTACACATTTGGGGTGGCAGGTGCGGTGGGCTTGTTACTCTCAGATTTATGGTCATGGTACGATGGCACAGAAACTAACCGTACTCAGGCGATCGCTTTTGGTAGAGGTTTACAAGCTGTAAATATTTTACGTAATAATGCTGAAGATTTAACCCGTGGTGTAGACTTTTTCCCAGAAGGTTGGCATTACGAACATCTACAAAAATATGCTCGTCGTAATCTGTCCTTAGCTGATAGTTATACTAACTCTCTCCCGCCAGGACCTGCTTTGCAGTTCTGTCAAATTCCTTTGGCTTTAGCTCACGGTACACTGGAGGCGTTAGCCAATGGTAAAGAAAAACTCAGCCGTAGTGATGTTTATGCTTTGATTGAAAATTTCATTGATGTCAATGTCATAGCTGGTTAAATTGGCAGCATCCCAATTTTGAAAAAATAACCGCCGCTACACCAAAAACTCTCCGAAACCCTCTTACCTTTGTGTACTTTGTGTCCTTTGCGGTTCAATCAAAAAAAATAAACTTACACATTTGGGATGCTCCCGTTAAATTTAATCAACTTTTTATCAATTGATAATTGACAATTCTCAATTGTCAATTATTAAATAACACTTCCCGCACCAAAGCAGCCAACTTATCAGCACTATCGGGAGTTGCGATCGCTTTTGCTTTCTCTCCCATCTTGGCTAAATCTGCTGGAGATTGCAACAAATCTAAAACCTGCTGTTGCAAAATTTCTGGTGTCAACTCAGACTGCTGAAAACTCAACGCCGCACCAACTTCAGTAAACACCGCTGCATTAAAAGACTGATGATCTTCCGCCGCAAAAGGATAAGGAATTAAAATTGCTGGTGTACCACACACCGCCAACTCGGTTAAACTCCCCGCACCAGAACGACTAATAGCTAAATTAGCCCGTCGTAACAAAGCCGCCATATTATCGTAAAATGGTAATGATATATACTGGGGATGTTGTAAACTAGCCGCCTCTGGATCGCGATCGCCTGTTAAATGTACAATATAAGCACCAGCATCAAACCAAGCCGGAGCAGACTGGCGCACCAACTGATTCACCGCTACCGCACCTTGACTACCGCCAAAAACCACAATTAAAGGCGCACCATCAGGGATAGGTAAATCTAAATTTTCTGCAATTTCCTGAGCCAAAAATTGCGATCGCACAGGAGTACCCACACAGACAGTTTTAACACCAGGCGAATACTTAGCAGCCACATCAAAACCCACAGCCACCGCACTGCACCAAGGTCCAAAAAATCGTGTCACCTTACCAGGTAAAGCATTAGATTCATGAAAAACCACAGGTAAACCCAAAGAACGAGCCGCAATCACCGCAGGACCAGCAATATAACCGCCAGTAGTAAATAATCCGTGGAAATTTCCTTGTTTAAGAATGCGTCTCACCTGCAAAATTCCACCAATGAGTTTAAACAGGATACCCACAGAGGCAAGACTTAAACCTTGTTGAAACCCTTCCACAGCAATGGTATGCAAAGGATATTGGCTAGGTACAAGCTGAGTTTCCAGTCTATTGGGGACACCAAGCCATTCAATTTCATATTCTTGTAATTTATCAGCTAATGCGATCGCCGGAAACAAATGTCCACCAGTCCCACTAGCAGCTATGAGTAATTTTAACCGTGCGTTTGGCATTGAAACCTATATTTCCTAAAACCATCGAAATATATCATAGTTATGCAATTAATTTACCCGGAGTCATCCGAATTAACAAAACTGCAAAAACCTTGATTAGCATAGTGATAGCTGTCACCACTACTGACAACCATTTAACAATGAAACCGCCTTACTTTTAACATATCCATTACAATCAAGGTAGCGCCAAACATTCTACTTCATGCGGTTGTTGATAAATACAGCAGATTACATATCAATGAGGTACAGAATCTCATTTGAAACCTAGACATAAATAGAGTTTTACTCCTGACTCCTGACTCCTGTAAGGGCGAAGCATTCGGAAGATAACCTTTTCATAAAATTGATAATTTATCGCCCGAATGCTTCGCCCCTACTTCGCCCCTAAGACTCCTGACTCCTGCTGTAAATTCCTGACCTTCTGTGAGTAAATCAGTAAACTATAATCAATGACTAATATTATTGCTTTATTAATGAACCACAACAAAACATTAACTGGCAGTATTTCCCTGTTGTCCTGCCTACTGACACTGAATTTAACCAGTAATGGGCAAATTGCTCAAGCTGCTCAACCGGAAAATGCACCCCCAGCACTAAAAAACCTCCTCACACAAATTGACACAGCCTCTAGTCGGGGTGATATTAAAGGCGTAATGCAATTTTACAGCCCCAAATTCACTCATGGCGATGGATTAAACCGCCAAACAATGGAACAAGCTTTAAAATCTTTCTGGCAGCGATATCCTCAACTACGATACAGCACTAGACTAAAATCTTGGAAATCAGAAGGCAAAACCATCATTGCAGAAACAGTCACCACAATCACAGGTTTACCATCTTCTAACCGTAATAATCTAACTCTCAATGCTACCATTACATCCCGTCAGCGCATAGCAGGTACAGAAATCCTGCACCAAGAGATTTTATCCGAACGCACCCAGCTTACCTCCGGCAACCAACCACCCCAAGTAGAAATTAAATTACCACAACAGGTAAAAGTTGGTCAGAAATATAGCTTTGATGCTATTGTCCAAGAACCATTAGGTAATGATTTCCTATTGGGAAGTGCTATGGAAGAAACCATCCAACCCAGCAAATATCTCAACCCCACACCAGTAAATTTAGAATTACTCTCTGCTGGAGGACTATTTAAAACCGGAACTGCACCATCTACCCCTGGACAACAATGGATTTCTGCGGTCATCCTGCGTAATGATGGCATGACAATGATTACTCAGCGTCTCAAAGTTGTGAAAAAATAGGATTGGTGATTGGGGAAGAGGTGATTGGTGATTGGGGAGAATAAGATACTGCTTCTTGCCTTCTGCCTTCGTTAAGACAATTTTGCCCTTCACCTTTCTCCATTGACTTAAGTCAACAACAAGTCCAAAATCCTATTTAATAAGATATTTTTCTGGTCAAAATTTGTTTGATTAAAGTAGTTAAAAAAACAAAATGCAAGGACTAGAGACTAGAGAAAAATCAAAAGGATTACCGATTCGTTATTTAAGACATGACCAAGCTTAAACTATTACCGTCCATCAGGATTCCATTTTTCCAGAGCTATGTATTCGTTCTGCACCAAATCTAAAGGTTGGATGACACCAGTAGAACTGGAAACTTTAAACCAATAAACCGGACTGGTAGTTTTATCTGGATGATTTTCAAACACTCTCACTATATAAAAAGGTCTATCGGTAGTAGGAGAACTTTCAACAAGTGCGGACAAACGAATACTGCCTTTAGAAAGACTTTCAATCTCTTTGGCTTTGCGTTGTACTTGTGGCAGATTCCAGACAGAATTGAAGGCTGTTTGTTTGTCTATTGTGATAATGTGAGCAGTAACTTTGACAACGGCTGTTTTTTTTGCTTTTGCTGACTCTAAAGATGGTGAATCAAGTACACTTTGGTAATGATAATTGTGATAAAGATTATTGATTGTCAATCCTCCTATCAACCCGGTTATAAATACAGCAATTAAATGGTAATAGGTGTATTTTTTGTCCGGGTAATAGCTGACTTTTTTTTGAGGGTAATAGGTGTATTGTTTGTCCGGGTAATAGCTAAATTTTTTCCTATGAAAATAGGCTAATTGACTTTGAGGAGAATAGGTTAATTGTTTTTTCGTATTACCTCTAAGCATAGAGATGCACCTCCGTAATTGTGTAATTTTTATTCCTGTTTAACTATGATACCAGGGGTTGTACCCCCTATGTCTAGTCCTGACAAGAATACAGATTTTGTTGTACTTAGACTACTGGAATTTACGGCATAAAGTTTTAACCTTTTCTCTAGCTACAGGAGGATAAACCTTGGTGATCCCCACTCATACCATCCTATAGCTAATCTGAAATTTGTGGGTGAAAGTCCTGATACAGACAGCAATGCTCCCCACTGATATCTTCTCCAGTTACAGACTTCAAAGGCAAAAATTTTTTTGTCTCATACCTCTGAATCTATTAAAATCTATGGTGAATTGGGTCTAAACTCTAAAAAACAGCTATTACCTGTGACTATGACTAAACAAACCAATATAATGATCGTTTTCGATATTGATGGTGTAATTCGTGATGTTAGCGGTTCTTATCGTCGCGCTTTAGCAGATACTGTAGAGCATTTTACTCATCAAGTCTATCGTCCCACAGATGTAGATATTGATAATCTCAAATCTGAGGGAATTTGGAATAATGATTGGGAAGGTTCTCAAGAATTAATTTACCGTTACTTTGTGAGTCAGGGAAAAAATAGAGAAGAATTAGCATTAAATTATGAAGATATAGTTGTCTATTTTCAATCTCGTTATCGCGGAACAGATTCAGAAAATTGGAATGGTTATATTTGTGATGAACCTTTATTGTTACAAGCTAGTTATTTAGAAGCACTAACACAAGCTGGTATTGATTGGGGATTTTTTAGCGGTGCTACTCGCGGTTCTGCTAACTATATTTTAGAAAGACGTTTGGGTTTAAAATCTCCGGTTTTAATTGCGATGGAAGATGCACCGGGTAAACCTGATCCGACGGGTTTATTTGCAACTATTGATTTATTAGAAAATGGTGGTGAGAAAAAGCAAACTGTGATTTATGTGGGTGATACAGTTGCAGATATGCACACCGTTGAAAAAGCCAAGATTTTAGATAATTCTCGTACTTGGGTAGGTGTGGGAGTTTTACCACCTCATGTTCAGGGAACGGTAGCACGTCAAGAAGCTTATACTGAAACAATGATTAAAGCAGGTGCAAAGGTAGTGTTTAGTAATGTGCAGGAATTGACACCGGATGAAATTTTGGGGTGGGAAATATAATCATCTGCAATTTAATGTTTTCAGATGAATTAGACTTCTCCGAAAAAGATGTAGGGACAATTCATGAATTGTCCCTACCAAGAGTTTCAGATAATGCATATTTAATTTTCGGAGATGTCTATTGCTTCTTGACTCCCTCCAATTCCTTTGTTTATAGATAAAGGAGACTAGTCTTCTACATGATAGTATCTAGGGTTTGAATAAATGACAATTGAGTTTTCTGTCCAGTTCATATTTGTCATTTATTATCTTGAGTATTTAATAAGGTAAGCTAAAAATATGATAATATGAAAAATAAATTTTGGTAATAAAAATGGACAAAAATATAATGTTTGTTTCTTTGCCTTTACTTGGACATACTAATCAAATGATAGCCATGGCTACCGAACTTGTTCAACGAGGATATCAAGTCCGATTTGTTATTTCTGAAAGTGCTAAGAATTGGGTATCTAAAACTGGTGCTGAATTTATTCCTTGGCAAATAAAATCAAATGAAACAACGAATAATAACAATCATAAAACAGAAGATTTCTGGAAGGATATTTCTCAAGAAAAAAGTACCTTACGTGGTGAACAGATGATGTTGAAACGCTTGATTAGTTCCTATCGTCCGATGTATGAAAATTTGATTCCTATTTTTAATAAGTATCAACCTGATCTGTTAATTATTGATCGTGCTGCTATTCCAGCCATGGATTTAGCTCAAAAGATGAACATACCATATATTATCCAAAGTAGATTTTTAGGTAATTTTGTCAAGACTAATGATCAATATCCCCGGTTCGGTACATCTTATTCTATAACAATGAATGTATGGCAACGCTTCTTTAATTTTATTAGACCAACTTTACTAATTCCTTATCTTGCGCCTACGGCAATTAAACTGAATAAAATTCGTCAGGAGTGTGCTGGAAATAAAAAATTAGATGATCCTTTTGACAAAAAACCAATCATAGTGGGTACAGATTTTGCTTTTGAAATTTCACGACCATTACCTCCTTGGGTAAAAATGGTTGGACCAATTTTGCCAAAAACACCTGAACCTATAGATTCTTCTTTAAGTCAATGGTTGGAAGATGATCCAGAAGGTAAGGGAATAATATATGTTGCGTTTGGTACTCTTGCAAATATAGAACAGTGGCAATGTCAAGAATTAGTAGCAGGACTAGAAAAAACTGGGTTAAAAGTTCTCTGGTCTTTACCAAAACAACAACAGAATATTCTTACAAATTTACCATCTTCATTTCGTGTAGAAGATTTTGTTCCCCAGCAAGCTGTTCTTTCTCATCCAAATGTTCGAGTATTTGTTAGTCATTGTGGAATGAATAGTATTAACGAAGCTCTTTATTCGGCAAAGCCAATATTAGCTTTACCTTTTTTTGGAGATCAACACTACAATGCAGCACGTATTGTAGATATAGGAGTTGGTCTGAAGTTGAACAAACAAAAGTTTAATCGTTCTCAGGTAATTGAAAAAATTAATACTTTGCTAATGAGTTCAACTTATACAGAAGTTGCAAACCGTATATCTGTAATTCTGAAAAATACCGGAGGTCTAAACAAAGCAGCAGATATTGTAGAAAAAATGCTCCTGGAAGAAGTAAATTCTCTCATGAGATAGCATCAAAAATATAATTTTGTGTTATCTATTAACATCAGCTAAAACAGGTTTACCTGTAGATATAGCCTGTTCGACAATATCAATTGCTCGCTTAACTCCTCCCGCTTTTTGAATTGCAGCTTGCAACCTCAAAGCATTCTTCTTATAAGATTCTTCCGTGAGGACTTTTGTAATCGCTTTCCGCAAATTATTCACATTCACTTTCTTCACAGGAATAGCTTCCCCACATCCTGACCAAACTATTCTAGATGCTACTCCCGGTTGATCATTAGCAATGGGAATTGCTACCATTGGTACACCATTTGTTAAACATTCCAATGTAGTATTTAGTCCTGCATGGGTAATGGTGAGATTGGCTTTTTCTAATAGTTGTAACTGGGGTGCATAACGCACTACTAAAGGATTTCCTGGTAGTCCTTGGAGAACTTGAGGATCGGCTGAACCACCTAAAGAAATAACTAATTGTGCATCTAAATCTTTGCAAGCTGCGGCAATAGTTTGAAAAACTGGTAATAAACGATTTTGCAAAGTTCCCAATGAGGCATAAATTAATGGTTGTCCGGTTAATTTATCAAAGGGAAAATCAACAACTTCCCGACCTGTGGAATTATGATATGGCCCTGTAAAATGAAACCACTGGGGTAATTCTTTTCTGGGAAATTCTAATTCTGCTGGTTGTTGACTTATTTGTGCTAATGGAGAATAACGATTATTAACTTGAGAGTATGCAGGTAAATTGTTTTCTTGACGATAGCTATCTATTAATTCTGTAATCGGTTGAGTTGCTTTATTTAATAATTTATAACCTAATTTATTACGCAGTATTCCCCACCATGTCGGGTTATAATTCCAATTTGTCATAAATGGGGGAACGCTGGGTTCTCGATTTAAAACTACTGCACTACAAATAGTAATAAAAGGCATCCCACAAATTTCAGCAATAGTACCACCTTCTGCAAAAGTCTGATCTATTAGTAGTGCTTCTATACCTGCATCTTTGACAATTTTGGGGATGTCTCTGATTTTGATGTTGATTTGTTCTTTAAAGAGTTTGATTGTGTATTTTAGTGCTTCCTGTCCACTTAATTCACCTAATTTAGCCAAAGCTTCTGCTGTTGAACCTGGGGGACATTCTGTTTCACCCATGACTTGAAATTCTAACCCTGCTGCTTGTGCTTTGGGTTGTGCATCAGGAACACCTATCAGGGTAACACGGTGGCCACGTTGTTGTAATTCTTTGCCTAATGGTAACATGGTGTTCCAATGACCAGTGGATGCTGGGCAAATTAAGCAGTAATGAGTCATGTTATAGTTTTTTGGTAAATTACAATGTTTTATACCAGAAAACAGCACCACAAGTCAAAAATATAGCTATTTTCTATAAAAAATCCTGTTACTAATTTGAAAACTTTATAAAACTTATGTTTAATGAGCAAAAACATCACTATATTAAAAATAATTATTGCCTGTTCAAGAATAAGGATATTTATGAATTATGGCTCTTATTAGTCTCATAGCTGCTATTTCCGAAGATCGTATTTTAGCTGATTCCAAAAAAGAACACATTCGTGGGGGTATTCCTTGGGATATTCCTAGTGATATACGTTATTTTAAAGAAATTACTTGGCGACATCCTGTAATTATGGGTCGTAAAACCTATGCTACTTTTAATCATCCATTGCCAAATCGTACTAATATTATTGTGACTAGAAATATTGATTATCAAGCTCCTGGATGTTTGGTTTTCCATTCTCTGTATCAGGCAATTCAATGGAGTAAAATGAGTGAAACAGAAGAGATATTTATTGCTGGTGGAGAACAAATTTATACTCAGGCTATGGAATTTGCTAATAAGCTATATTTGACAATTGTGGAAGGGAGTTTTGCGGGTGATATATACTTTCCTGAATTTGCTGATTTTGGCAAAGTAACCAAAGAAGAACAATTACAGGAAAATGGTTTTAGGTTTAAATTTGTGGAAATTGAAAGATGTTAATTTTAGGTAATTTTTGGGGCGATCGCTTTCATTTTCAGCTATCGCCATGATGATTACTGTAAGTGCAAAAACTTATCTAACGCTGCTATCAAACTAGGAGGCCAACGGCGAATATTTGTTAACCAATTAATATCTTTATACCGTGTATCTAGTCCATAAGCTGCTACCCAATTACTTTCAGCTTCTCCTTTGTTACCACCTACCCAATAAGCAGCGGTTAAAGCAGCACGCATATCTGCAAATTTAGGATATTTACGGACTATATTCCGCATTTCTCGGATAGCTGTATTTATTTCACCTGTTTCATACAAAGCTAGGGCATAATTAGCACGAGCAAAAGCAAAATTGGGAGCTATTTCTGTGGCTTTTTGATAGTCGGCGATCGCCTCTTCCCATTTCCCTAAACCTGCTGTGGCATTACCACGATTATTATAGGCCATTGCATCGTTTGGATCTAATTCCAAAACATGATTATAATCAGCGATCGCCTCTTCCCATCTTCCCAAACCTTCCAATGCTGCACCGCGATTTAAATAAGGATCAGTTACATTAGGTGCTAATTCAATGGCTTTGTTATAATCTTCTAGTGCAGCCTGTAATTTATTCTGACTTACCCGCGAATTACCGCGATTACTCCATATTGCAGGATTAGTAGGGAATTTTTCCAGAATTTCTGTCCAATATTTTTCCGCTGTTGTAAAATCACCTTGATTTGTAGCTGCAAAGGCTTTATTTGCTAACTCATCCCCTAATTGTAGCTCTTCTGCGGTAATGGTTTGGGTTTGTGCGATCGCTGGTGTACAAAAACCAAAGGTCAGTAATAAACTCAGGAAAATACAGATTAATTTAATCATTTGAATCCTTAATTATTTACGAGTTGCAATACCTAATTTCACACCTTCTACCTGTCGCACTTTATCCATCACAGCTACCACTTGTCCGTGATTCACAGCTTCATCTGCATTAAGTATTACCATCAAAGGTTGTGATGGTTCTGCTTTTGCTCTCACCTGATCTGCTAACTGCTCTAAACTAACAGCTTCTTTATTCAAAAAAATCTGACCGGTATTATTTATTGTGAGCGTCACCTGTGCAGGATTATCTCTTTTTGCTGTTGCTGCTTGGGGTAAATTTACTGGTAAACCTTCGGATCGGGTAAGATACAAAGTTGACATGATAAAAAATGTCAAAATCGCAAATATCACATCAATCATCGGCACAATATTAATCTGTGCAGGGATATCTGGATCATCTTGTAGGCGCATAGGTTTTTTCTCCTCTTTCGTAGCGACGACGATATAACAGTTCTAACTCTCCACCATATTCTTGAATCAAAGCTATTTGCCGTTGATAAAGTCCCCGGAATGTGTTGGAAAACAAAAGTGTAAAAATTGCCACAATTAAACCTGTAGCAGTAGAAACCAAAGCTTCACTAATACCACCTGTGACATTTGCAGTTTGTGATCCTCCCACATTCCCAATATTCAAAGATGCAAAGGAAGTAATTAAACCCAGTACAGTTCCCAGTAATCCTAACAGAGGTGCAAGGGCAATAATAGTATCAAAAACCGTGTTAAATCTTTTGAGCAAAGGTATTTCTGCCTGAGCTTCACTTTCCAAAGCCAAACGAAACTCTTCTGGGTTTGCCTCTTCTAGTTCCAAAGCTGTCAAAAAGATCCGGGAAATCGGCAAATCTACATTCTTCCTCAATGTATCAATGGTACTAACCACATTGTTTTGACGATACAGACTCAATACTTCTCTGACTACTCGGTGCTGACGGTTGCTAATTTTGACCCAAAACCTGACTCTTTCAATAATTAGCCCTACAGCTACAACTGAAGAAAGTAGTAGTGGCCACATCACCACACCACCTGCTATAAACAGATTTTTGATGTCCATGTCCGATTTTCAAGCCTTGGGGTGAAATTTACTGACTAGTTCAGCCAGTATACCTGATCGATGTTCTCCCAGGGGAGTGCCGCAACTTAGACTTTACAACTAAGTTCGCTATCAATCTCCGCCCTATAGAGGTAAGGGGGATTTCGCGGATCTTTTTTCCACAAAATCAGAATATGGTCAATCATTAACCGATTTCAAAGCAAAGATAACTGCTCATTATTAGGTGGTTTAAAGCCCATGTGCTTATAAGCTACTTTTGTCGCCACTCTACCGCGAGGAGTCCGGCTTAAATAGCCAATTTGCATTAAATAGGGTTCATAAACTTCTTCTATGGTTTGGGTGTCTTCTCCTGTCGCTGCGGCTAAAGTCTCTATCCCCACTGGACCACCATTAAAGTTTTCAATGATCACACTTAACATTTTTCTATCTGTCCAATCTAAACCACAAGGATCTACTTGGAATAGTTGCAATGCTTCTGCGGCAATAGGTTGGTCAATTTCTGTAAATGATTTTACTTCCGCGTAATCACGGACTCGCTTTAGTAATCTATTGGCAATTCTTGGTGTTCCCCGTGAACGTTTAGCGATTTCTGTAGCGCCTTCAGCGTTAACAGGAGTTTGTAATAATTCTGCACTGCGGAGGACAATTTGAGTCAGTTCGTCAACTTCATAAAATCGCAGTTTTTGGATTAAACCAAAGCGATCGCGCAAGGGTGAAGTTAACGCACCGACGCGGGTTGTCGCTCCCACCAAAGTAAATTTAGATAACGGTATACTTCTGATTCTGGCACTCGAACCTTTACCAACGGTAATATCTAAGCGATAATCTTCCATTGCTGGATACAAAATTTCTTCCGTCATCCGGGAAAGCCGATGGATTTCATCAATAAACAGCACATCACCCGGTTTGAGATTTACCAATATACCGACTATATCCCTTGGTCGTTCTAAAGCAGGGGCGCTAGTAATTTTATAATTTACCCCCATTTCCGCAGCTAAAATCATCGCCATTGTGGTTTTACCCAAACCGGGCGGACCATACAGCAACAGGTGATCCATCACTTCACCCCTAGATTTAGCTGCTTTAATGGCAATATCTAATACATCCTTTAAATCTTTCTGCCCAATGTAATCTGCAAAACGTTGGGGGCGAATACTCTCTTCCTGCTTACCTTCTTCCTCAACAGTCGCTTCCGGTTGCAGTATATTTTCCTGGGGAGGCGCTTTTTGGGTAGAAGCTTTAGGCGACTCGCGGCGCTGTTGTGGCTGTCCGTTGGGTTCTGGAGGCTGTTTTTTTGAGGAGATTATGGACATAATTCAGCTATCTTAACTTAGGGACTGGGGATTGGGGATTGGTGATTGGGGATTGGTGACTGGGGACTGGGGACTAGTGACTGGTGACTGGGCATTGGGTTATTAACTTCCCCCTGCTCCCTGCTCCCCTGCCTCCTGCCTCCTGCCTCCTGTCACCTAATTCCCCAATTACCTTTACAATTTAAATTCCGAACAATTACCAAAGATAGAAAAATCACTATGTTATCTAAAAGAATTTTACCTTGTTTAGATGTCAAGGCGGGACGAGTTGTTAAAGGAGTTAACTTTGTAGACCTCAAGGACGCGGGTGATCCAGTAGAACTAGCCAAAGTTTATAACGAAGCCGGTGCTGATGAGTTAGTGTTTCTGGATATTACAGCTACTCATGAAGACCGGGATACGATTATTGATGTGGTTTACCGGACTGCTGAACAGGTCTTTATTCCGCTGACTGTGGGGGGTGGAATTCAAACCTTAGAAAATGTTAAAGGTTTGTTACGAGCCGGGGCTGATAAGGTTAGTATTAATTCTGCGGCCGTCCGCAACCCAAATTTGATCAATGAAGCGAGCGATCGCTTTGGTAATCAGTGCATAGTTGTGGCTATTGATGCCCGCAAAAGAGTAGACCCCAATAACCCTGGTTGGGATGTTTACGTGCGTGGTGGTAGGGAAAATACTGGAATAGATGCCTTACGGTGGGCGCAGGAAGTGGAAAAAAGGGGGGCTGGTGAATTGTTGGTGACAAGTATGGATGCAGATGGCACTCAAGCCGGATATGACTTGGAGTTGACGCGAGCGATCGCCGAATCTGTGCAAATTCCCGTTATTGCCTCTGGTGGTGCAGGAAATTGTCAGCATATCCATGACGCTTTAACAGCAGGTCAAGCTGAAGCCGCTTTATTAGCATCTCTTTTACATTATGGACAATTAAGCGTAGCCCAAATTAAAAATTATTTGCAGGAACGATCTGTTCCAGTCCGCTTGCCTTGTTGATCCCAGCCCCAGCAACCAATTCCATCTCTCTTCGGCTAGACACAGTTACCGAAAACAATGTTAATATTAGTTTACTAGTATTAAGAAATATTAAGAAATATGTTGATTCCTATTTTACTTTTTGATGTGGCGCTGGTTGCTTGGTCACTGCACCTGATGGAGAAAGCCTACGAAAACAAAGAATTTTCCCTCATGTTGGCGGGTACATTGGTTGCTCTGGCAGCGGCCGCAATGTTAGTAGTCTACTTTTTAATGGGACACTGTATGAGCTATTTATTAAAAGTTTCCTAAAGGCAGAAAGCAAGTGACAGGTGACAGGTGACAGGTGACAGGTGACACTGAAGAAAGCAGGGGTGCAAGGGTAAAATATTAACTTTTGCCTCTTGCCCTGTGCCTTTTGCTTTCTGTTCCCTGTTCCCTGTTCCCTGCTCTATAGGTAAAATAACTAAAAACGCAATTCTAGAAACATGACCAATCAATCTACTATCCCAGTCATTGTCAACGGTGCTGCTGGCAAAATGGGACGCGAAGTAATCAAAGCAGTAGCCCAAGCACCTGATATGACATTAATGGGCGCTCTCGATACCTCACCAGAACATCAGGGAAAAGACGCAGGAGAATTGGCAGGTTTAAGCGAACCCTTAGAAGTGCCAATAACCAATCAATTAGAGCCAATGTTAGGCTATGTAGCAGGAGAAAGACAGCTACAACCAGGGGTAATGGTAGACTTTACCCATCCTGATGCAGTGTATGATAACGTCCGCAGTGCGATCGCCTATGGTATTCGTCCCGTAGTGGGTACAACCGGTTTAAGTCCCGAACAACTCAAAAACTTAGCCGACTTTGCCGAAAAAGCCAGTACAGGTTGTTTAATTATTCCTAACTTTTCCATCGGTATGGTACTGCTACAACAAGCCGCAGTCACCGCATCCCAATACTTTGATCATGTGGAAATTATCGAACTGCATCACAACCAGAAAGCAGACGCACCAAGCGGTACAGCCATTCAGACAGCGCAGTTATTAGCGGAAATGGGTAAAACTTTTAACCCTCCCCAAGTCACAGAAACGGAAAAAATACCAGGAGCGAGAGGATCTTTAGTTGATGAAGGGATTAGAATTCATAGTGTACGCCTACCTGGACTCATTGCCCATCAAGAAGTAATTTTCGGTGCAGCAGGGCAAATTTACACCCTACGCCATGATACAAGCGATCGCTCCTGTTATATGCCTGGAGTTTTACTAGCAATTCGCAAAATTAACCAGTTAAAATCATTAGTATATGGATTAGAAAAGATTCTGTAAAACAGGAGTCAGGAGTCAGGAGTCAGGAGTCAGGAGTCAGGAGCGAAATTACTGTTTAGTCTCATTTCTAGAAATATATTGATATCCTGATCACCCTGTATAGTCCTATATTTGTGAAAATCCAAAATCTAAAATCTAAAATCTAAAAGGGGATGTTTTAGAACTGGAATCAAACAATTATCAATTATCAATTGTCAATTATCAATTAATTAATATGCTTGTTCCACTGACTCGCCAAAAATTTGAACAAATTATTCCTCTTATTGCCAGTGGTTCACAGTATAAATACTACTGGGGAAAATTCAACAACTTTTTACAAAGATTATTAATTTCTGTAGTCACAGTAGTTGTAATTTTCCTGCTAAGGATCTTTTTGAAACTAGATTTTGGTTTGATTTTTGTCTTTGGGGTATTTGGGGCATTTTTTTGGTTATGGTATCCCGTATTTCAAGCTAGTATTCGCAATGCAAAATGTCGGCGTTACAAGTATAGCGGTTTTTTTCGGGGGCGGGTAGTAGATTGGTGGATTACAGAAAAATTAATTGGCAAACAAGAAACAGTCAATAACAAAGGCGAGTTAGTAATTATTGAAAATCGCGAAAAAAGAATTAATTTAGAAGTGGGCGACGATACAGGATTTAGTATCGAATTTGATGCCCCATTACGTCCTGCACACAAAGCGATCGCTCGTGGTCAAATCGCAGAAATGGTAGTCATGTCAAATCGCCCAGATTTAAGCATAATCGAGGAATTTAGTAATATCTACATTCCCAGTCGTAATTTATGGGTGAGTGACTATCCCTACGTGCGAGAAGATTTTTTTAATGAAGTTAGTGTTCGCTTACGAGAAAACCAACAAGAAAAACCCCGTCGCCGTCGTCCAGAACCACAAAGATATGGAGATGATGATTATTAGGAGTCAGGAGTCAGGAGTTATTAATCAATGGACAATTAACAATTGACAATTAACAATTACTTCTGGCTCATTCGTGAGAGGATTGGGAAATAGGAAATTTTTTCTTTTTTTCTCCTTGAAAGGAGAGGTCATAAACCTTGAATGAAACAGTTGTCAATTATCAATTATCAATTATCAATTAATAACTGATTTAACTTACCCCACTTCTATCTTGACCATAAGCTTGCCAAGCTAAATCAACCAAACCATCAACAATAGCAGATGCTACCACCGCATTACCCTTACGACTGTCAATAGTAATATAAGGTACTAAAGAATCCTGTAAACGTTCTTTATCAGCAGTTACATTAATAAAACCTGCTGGAGTAGCAATAATCAAAGCCGGTCGAATTTCTTCCGCTTCAATTAAATCTACCAATGTAGTGAGGGCAGTTTGAGCTTGACCAACTACAAAAATTCCCTCTGGATAACGCTTGGCTAGAGTTTCAATCCCCCAAGCCGAGCGAGTTCTTTCTTTTTGGGGACGGGTTAAAGCCTCCATACTGCAATACACCGGGTTGGCAAAGGTATTTTGAATATCGTAGGCAATACCCACCTGTACCATTGGCACATCTACCACAATGGTAGTACGTGCTGCCAGTGCGGCTGCTCCTGCTTGTAAAGCGTGTTCCGAAAAACGAATCAAAGACTGGTACTCAAAATCAGAGGTGGCGTATATTACTCGCCGGACTATTTCATATTCCGCTGGTGAAAAGACATGATCGCCAATTTCACTATCAATAATTGCCAAGCTTTGAGCATCAGTTACGTGCCATTCCATTGCCGTTAAGCTTCTCACAGATCAGCTTTCAGCTTATCACTATCAGGAGTCAGGAGTCAGGAGTCAGGAGTCAGGAGTCAGGAGAGAGAATTGATTTTTTCAACTCTTGCCTTTTGCCTCTTGACTTTTGCCTTTTTATGACTCAGCACTGGAAGAAGGACGACTGAAAACAGGAGAGAGATAGGCGACTAACAGACCTATTAAAAAAGCGGAAATATTACGAACTAGAGGAATCCAATCGCTGGTACGGGTAATAACTGGGGCAATACCGAAGGCAATAAACAAAATTCCCCACAAAGGTGAAAAAATTAACGCCCACTGCCAAGCAAAGACTTGTTTATCATCGCGGGGTTGAGCCGCAAAGCCACAAATCACACCACCAATAGCTGATGTAATCAGGGTGAGTATCCATTGTTCTCTTGGTAGTCCAGGAACGACGTTACAACCACCTTTGAGTAAACAACCTTTTACTGAATCTAAAGCCTGTAGAATTGCTTGATCTTCGCCGTTTTCCCTGACAAAGTACAAGTTACCAAACCGGGTTTGTAGTTCAATCCAAAATGTGCGGGGTAAAAGTTCATAAACCGCATCACCCACACTAAAACTAAGAATATTACCACCGCGAGCATCTGCAACTAAAAGAATGCTTTTGTCATCCAAACCCCAATATTTGATCACTGCCCTGCCTGGGGTGCGGTCATACTGGGTTAATACTCGCAATTTCCAGCCTGTATCCGTTTCAAATTGTTCTAAGTCTTTGACAAGTTTTTCTTCCTGGGGGTCTGGGAGAGTCTTTGCTAAATCGACAACTGGGGTAAATGTGTCCGGTAGTAAGTCAGGATTTTCATAAGCTAAGGCTGATGGTGAATGAATCGCCCAAATTGACCCAGCAAAGCAAAATACTGCAATGGATACTAAGATTTTTCGCCAAAAACAACGCTGCATGGAATTTTTTATACAAAATATTAAGGGCAAAGGTAAACAAGTGCTTTTTAAAGATTACGAGAAAAGTGATACTTCTTTACACTTGTTTACTTTACTCTAATTTAAGGTCAGTTGTCAGGAGGCAGGAAGGAGGCAGGAAGGAGGTAGGGGAGCAGGAAGCAGGGGGAAGTTAATAACCCAATGCCCAATGCCCAATGCCCAGTCCCCAGTCCCCAGTCCCCAGTCCCCAGTCCCCAGTCCCCAGTCCCCAGTCACCAGTCACCAGTCCCCAGTCACCAGTCACCAGTCACCTATCAACTATTCTTCTATTTTCCGAACTTAGCAATTCTCGCTCTGGAAAAGTTAACTCTGGTTTGTCAGGAATGGATAAGCGTTCGGGGTTACGTCTGGCAGGTTTTTGGCGTGTGAAAGTTTTCCAGGCTGCTTTAACACCAACTACGAAGCTGCGTGTGCTGACTTGAATATTTTGAGCTTGTTTTTTGGCACTATTCAAACTTTGATCTACTTGTTTAACGACTTGACCGGCACTTTTGACACCTTCACTCACATCATCGGTTAAGTCTGTTATTTCTAAACTGGTATTACGAATGGCTTTGAGGGTGGGGGGTAACTCTCTTGAGAGGGTATCAAAAAATTTTTCGGCACTACGGGCGGCGCGTGCTAACTCCTGCACAGCGGGTATGGCCGCTACTAAAACAGCGGTGAGACTAGCAGCAACTAAGAGTATAGACAGTCCCAGCCAAAACAGAGGGTCAATCACGGTTATGCTATTTGTGAGCGTTATAGATTCTGGGTGAGAGAATCAGTGTTTTTAGGTTGAGCCGGGTTTGGCCTGTTTAGGGCTTGGCTTTCGCGTTGGGTGGCTTCTACTCCGGCTGCGATCGCTTCCCGTAGTCTCTCTAGGGTATCATCCCAGTTTTGCAATGCCGTGGCAGAAAGTCGATCAGCTTGAATCTGTACGCTGGTTGATATATCTTCTGCTAACTCTGGTAAGGCATCTGCTGATTTTTTCAAAAGTTTCCGCGTTTCTCTCCCCGGGCGGGGTGCAGCGAGTAATCCTGCTAAAGCACCAATGGTAGCTCCTAGCATCATACCGCCTATAAATATTCCCGAACGATTATTAGACATTTTTATGGTTAATCTTTTATATCCATTACACTCATTTTATGCTGGTTTGATGTTCTGGCAATAGGGAGTCATGGAGCAAGCGGTAGTTGAAGCTGTCGAAACTCACGGTGAAGTTTATAATTTATACTTTTTATACCTCTGCCAAATGTTTCTCCCTAGTAATACGAGGTTAAGAATTTGTTGCACCTGTTGAATTTGCAATTTCAGGTTTTGGTGTTTTTGCCATAATTCATAAATTTGCTGTTGTCCTGTATAAATATTTGCTGGTACTGTATATAATACGGTATGGAGAGCGTGTTCATAGCTGTTTAACCTGTCTGCTATGATTCCTAGCTTGTGTTTAAGTTGCCATAGCAATCGAGCTATGTAAAGCAGCATTATTGAGATCATGATATTAATCAGGACAACTATAATAACCATAATCACCATTTTTACCTTTGGCACGCTCAAATACTATTACTTTTACCTTTTTGCTCTCACTGTAGCCCTAACTTCAGTTGTTTGACATTCAGTTAAACTACACTTTAAAGGTGATACTAGAAAAGTAAGCATTCAGCTATCAGCACTCAGCAGTCAGCTAAAACTGCTCTTGAGGCTAATTTGCAAGGATTTTTAATTCCTAATTCCTCGTTAACAATACTCATAAATCCTAAATAATAGCTTATTACTGATTACTGACTGCTGAATACTTACCTAGAAAATATTTAATTTTCAATCAGATGGCGGATAAAAATTTAGAAGCTTTAGAAGCATTAATAGTGAAAATTGTGAAAAAGCTGATCAAAAAAGAACTCAGGAAGCTCAATCAGTATAGTCTACCAATTGTGACAACTGAGGTAAATCAGCAATTAGACAATTTTTTGGAAACTTTTGCAACTCCAGCAGCAACACGCTTTCCAGCAGAAATACTTGATGATGTAGATACCAGTAGTTTGATGAATATATCTACTAAAGAAGATGTGGAACTTGAACGCAAGTTAAGGGAACTGAAATTTAAACAAGAACTGAGGAAAGATTGGATATTATTTATTATCAAAGATGTCATAGTTTATGCTACTACTATTATATTTATTTTTATTTTTTCGGGTTTTTATTTATTCACTCTTATTCAGAAATCATGATTCGGCAAAATTCACAAGCTGATATTTATATTTTTGGTGAGTTTTGCTGATAGCTGACGGCTGAATGCTTATTCCTTTTCCTGCTATATCATTTCACTTACCATTTCGGAAATTTCATTGCTATATTAGAGTAAATTACTATTTTCATGAGGTTGGTAAAGCTGTGCGTGATGATTTAAGAGGTTTGGAAATTAGTCATCAAGAGTTGGAAAAATTGACTAATTTACCTGTTCATAATGAGTTGTTTATCATTACTAATTATCTCAATCATTGGCAAAAAATGTTAATCGCAAAAATCAAAGGTTCTGAAGGAGCTACGGTAATTTTTATCGGTTGTTCAACTTTGGTTTTTTCATATCTTGTATTTGATGTTATGATCAAAATATTTGCCAGTTGGATTACCATTCCCTCTTGGATATTACTAATTTTATTTAGTGTCTGGAGTGGGGGTTTAAGCCAAACTATCTTATATTTTCTTTGGAGGAGTAAAAGCAAATTACTCAAAAAAAATATGACTAATTCTTTGCAAAATTTACTTAATGATGTGGAAAGATATAATGCAGTGATTAAAGCTATATATATTAATGATCAAATAGAAGAAGCAGGTAATCCAGAGGTGGGTATCACGCACAGAGAACGAGTTATTCAAGCTTTAAATTTCACTAAATTAGATTTAGTACGTGCTTTGAAGACCGAAAGAATTTTGCGAGAAAATAAGAATTTCATCCTGAGTAATGCTGATTTATTTGCTAGTAATTTAGCTGCTTTAACTGCTATCCAAGTGACTGAACAAGCAACAGAACATGGACGATTATTAAATGAAGCATTGCAGATTGCTTTAGATGTGCAATACGAAATGCGAAGGTTACAGGAGCAGGGTTAAAAAACTTCCAAATCAAAAAATAAGTAGTTGGGCAAAATAAATTTTATAGTTAGGAGAGGGAACAGATAAGGAATATAGACATTTTTGTTTTCTATCAATATGTTAAATTAATTTTGCCTGGGTACTCATTTCTAAGCTGATAAACCTTTAATTTACACAACCAGGGCGGGCAGGATGCCCACCCCACAAGAGTTTTAATTTTAGATAATATGGAAGTTAAATGTCCAACAGCTTATTTCCAGCAGATTACTCCCTCGCAAAAATTTTGTTAATCTTCTCTGGCAGGAACAGAGTAATATTAAAGAATATGAAGCACGCGGCAGCGTGGATTTAGCGTAGGTATTGCACATTGATATGGACTGGAAAGAAATTAGAGGCAACTGGGTAATTATTCCCCGTCATCCCATCGGGATCATCCATTTTTTGGGGGGTGCATTTGTCGCTACCGCACCCCACCTGACTTACCGCTGGTTACTAGAACAGTTGGCAGCTAAAGGTTATGTGGTGGTTGCTACACCTTTTGTCAACACCTTAGATCATCAGGCGATCGCCGAATCTGTACTGCTGAACTTTGAACGCACCATAGAACGATTACACTATTCCGGCGAATTACGCAAGCTGTACCTACCAATTTATGGTATTGGACACAGTATGGGTTGCAAACTGCATTTACTGATTGGTAGTCTTTTCCCAGTAGAAAGGGCAGGTAATATTCTCATATCATTTAACAATTACACAGCTAAAGATGCCATTCCTCTCGTAGAACAATTAAATTCTACTTTGGCGATTGAGTTTACTCCCACACCCTTAGAAACTAACCAACTTGTAGAAGAAAGTTATCACATCCGCCGTAATTTTTTAATCAAATTTAGCAATGATAATCTTGATCAATCAGCAATTTTAACAAAAATATTACAAAAACGTTTTCCAGAAATGGTGACAGTACAAACCTTACCAGGAAATCATACCACACCATTAGGTCAAGATATTAATTGGCAAGCTGGAAATTCTTTTACTCCTCTTGATGCTTTAGGACAATGGTTTAAACAAGAAGTATATCGTGATATACACCAGTTAAAAAAAGTCATGCTGTTATGGCTTAATCCTCTTGCATCTTCATAATAGCCCAGGAGTCAGGAATACACACCGATTAATACTTACTTCGATTTCAATTCTGTACTGCTATTAACTGAAATATGCTGTATGTGATGATATCAAAATCTTAGTAAGTAAATGGATCATTAAAAATGATTTTTTAAAACCAAAGTTAGTATTTTGAGACATCATACTACTAACCATTTGTTCATCACTTTCATCTTGTATTTTAATTTGTATTCCTGGGTATAATATTAATTGTATACACGATTTATTATGTTTCAGATTTTAGTAATTGATGATGACTATTCAATCCAGATACTTCTTAAAAGGATGTTAGAAAAACAGGGTTATCAAGTAATCACTGCTAATAATGGTCAAGAAGGAATTTTACAAGCTTTGGCTTGTCCTCCAGCCCTAATCATTTGTGATTGGATCATGCCAGGTTTATCTGGATTAGAAGTCTGCGATCGCATCAAGAAAGACCCTAAATTATCCTCCACATTTTTTATTTTATTAACATCCTTAGATTCAGTTGCAGATCGCGTCAAAGGACTAGATGCTGGTGCTGATGATTTTATTTCCAAACCTATTGAACAAAATGAACTGCAAGCCAGAGTCAGAGCCGGATTACGTCTACATCAGTTAAATCGGGATTTACAAACCCAAAAGCTATTGTTAGAAACAGAACTAGCAGAAGCAGCAGAATATGTAAAATCCCTTTTGCCCTTACCCATGTCTACACCTCTGACTATTAGTTCTCGATTCATTCCCTCACGACAACTAGGAGGAGATTGCTTTGATTATTATTGGTTAGATGCTGATCATTTGGCAATTTATTTATTAGATACTGCTGGACATGGACTCAGAGCAACTCTTCCCTCTGTATCTGTACTCAATTTGCTTCGTTCCCGTGCGCTCAAAGAACTTAATTATTATCAGCCTAGTCAGGTGTTAAAAGCTTTAAATGATACTTTCCAAATCAATTATCAAAATGATAAATATTTTACTATTTGGTATGGTGTATACAACCGCATCAATCGCCAGCTAATTTATGCAAGTGCTGGACATCCACCCGCAGTATTAGTATCTGGAAAATCTCCCAGTACCACAGAAATAAAACTCCTAAAAACGCCAGGAATGCCAGTTGGGATGTTTCCTGAAGCAAAATATGTGGATGAAACTTACCAAATTGAAAAATGCAGTAGTCTTTACATTTTTAGCGATGGCGCTTATGAAATTACTAAATCAGATGGTAATCTTTGGAGTCTGGATGGATTTGTTCAGTTGCTAGTTAGCTTACAACATTCGGTTGATTACCAACTTGATTATATACTGAAATATTTAATCAATTTAAACTCCAAAGAATCCTTTGATGATGATTTATCTATTCTGCAAATTAAATTTGATTAACTTGTAGCTAGTAAGACTTGATTAAAAGCATCTTGGCTAGGAAAAATTTCCAAAACTTTATTTATACTGGTTAATTCAAATATCATCCTCACTTGATCATTCACCGAGCAGAGAACCATTTTAATGTCAGCATCTCGTAGGGTTTTAAAAGCTAATATTAGAGATCCTAAACCAGAACTATCCAGAAATGTAATATTTTGACAATCAACTAAAACAATCTTTACACCCTTTACACCACTTTCTAGAATTTGGGCAATATCTTGCTGAAATTCTGATGCAGTTTCAGCATTTAAATTTTTTTTAAGTGTAAGAACTTTCACCTGCTGACTCATAATTAGGTTACTCTGATTGATATCAATGGTGTTCTCTTGTAGCTAGTATATACCAATATAGTAAATTTTCCTCAAATAATCATCAGAACAATAGAAATATTTACTTACTTTAAATAGCTTATACAATATAAAATTTTTAATAAAAAAATATAATTTTCTAATAAAAAATTCATAAAAAATTGTCAAATTTGAACTGATAGACATCGGCTTTTAGCTAGAAATTTATTCCCTACAAATCAATAGTTGATATTACATATTTTGTTTTATGCTAATTTAACAAATGGTTCGAGGGAACTCCTAACTATAAGATTTATTTTACACAACTGATTCAGACAATCGATCATTGCAGCGGATTTACCTTAGCTCGATAAAGCAGCTTATCACCTTGACGGTATCCAATATAACACACTTTGACTTTTTCGCCTAGTTGGGCTGTTCCCTGCAATAATTCATGCCATTGGGGATCATAAGGTATTTCGGCTCCCACAGAGGCGATCGCTTCCACACCCCAAGCCTGCAATAATTTTTCCAGAGGCTTTTGCACCACAGGTAGTATTTTAACCGCTTCTAGGTGGGGATTATCCTTTGCTTTCTGTGCTGCTGTAGGCCAAAACAACAATAAAGATTCCAAAATTTGTAAACTCGACTGCTGAAACTCTTGCTGTAACACCTCTCGCTGTTGTTCCAGCATCAGCACGATTCGTTCATACTCTCTTTTCAAATCAGCAATTTCTTGTAATAATTGTTCATCCGTACCTAAGTTGTGAGTTGTGACTGCAAAACCTACAACTTGGGAATCAGAACTTGCAGTTGAAAACGCCGCTACTATTTCACCCAGTGATATCTGTAGGATTTTTGATAGCTTCAGCAAAACCTCTACCCGCACTTGCTCCAACCTTCCCCTTCTTAAACACAAGATTTGCCACTCGGAAACACCAGCAGCGTCACTCAAAGATTTAAAACTAGAGATACCTACACGCTGCATAAAATTTCGCAACTTTGGGGTGAAATCTTGATCCGGCATAAGGCAGAGGATATAGGTTTTTGTTGTCTATTATACCCCATTTCCTGCATCTTGAGTGTACCAGTAAATTTTCTTGCATTTAATGTGTTTTTTGATGCACCTGCATTCTTTAGATTTATCAAAAAATTGGGTCTCACATCATTCCTGCCAGGATGACTTGACGAAAGAATATACAGTGGACTGTAAGTGTAGTTGGTGTCATTCCCATAGACAAAGCCTATCATTACAGATTTTTAGGTATATTAAAGACTTATGAAAAAAATTTGCGGTAACGCACCCCCGGACAGGGGGAAAGTAACGCTTGGGGAGAGAACCACCTCGCTTGTTAGACACTGCAAGGGATCTAGTCTAAGTGGACTCGCCGAACCAAGAATCCCCGCACGTAAACGCGCAGGAAGTGTCAATTTATTAACCTCAAACAACTAGAGATTTTAACTAATAAGTTTTAATTATTACTGAATTAATTTCAAGTGTAAAAAAAACATACAAATAAATCAATTAAGTAAATAGTGATTACTGATGGATATTTAAATTACTAATACTAACCAAAATTTGTATAGTTATATTAGAATATAGTATCTAAATTATAGAAATAGTCCAAAATAATTAGTGACAATTCACGAACTGTCATAAAAAAAATCATTAACTCATGTATAATCTATTTTGAAGAGACTTGTTTTAACAAGACTTGCTATTTTAAGATGGTTTAATAAAGACAATAACTAAATTAATTAGTGATTAAAAACTTTTTATTTAAGCAGTTACAAACTCCGTCAAAATAGCAAATGAATAATTCAAAAGTAATTCTTGGTAACAATCAATTACCCCATACTAATGTATTAATTCACTATTGGGTAGCAATGCCCCAACCAGAAAATCATCTGTTTGAGGTAACATTACACCTTGTAAACTACCCATTACCAATTCTTGACTTGAAAATGCCAGTATGGACACCAGGTTCATACTTAGTGCGAGAATACGCTAAGAATTTACAAGATTTTGCTGCCTTTGCCGACTCAGAACCCTTATCCTGGCGAAAAATCAGTAAAAATCACTGGCAGATAGAAAAAGGTGATGCTGCTGAAGTCATCCTGCGTTATCGCGTTTTTGCCAATGAATTATCAGTACGCACAAATCATTTAGATGCTAGTCATGGTTATTTTAACGGTGCGGCGCTGTTTTTAAGAATCCCCGGTTGGGAAGAAAAACCAATTCATATTACCATCGTCCCACCACACCCAGAATGGCAAGTAACCACAGGTTTACCAGCAGTTACAGAAGAAGCCAATACCTTCCTAGCAGCAGATTTTGATACTCTTGTTGATACTCCATTTGAAATTGGTAATCATGATTTGTTTCACTTTCATGTATTAGGAAAACCTCATGAGTTAGCAATTTGGGGAAAAGGAAACTACAAACCGCAAAAACTGCTAGAAGATTTCCATAAAATCATTGAATTGGAAGCACAAATGTTTGGTGGTTTGCCCTATCAAAGATATTTGTTTATACTGCATTTATTTGATCAGGCTTATGGCGGATTAGAACATAAAAACTCATGTTCATTAATTTATCACCGGTTTGGATTTCATATTCAAGATAAATATGAACGTTTTACCCAATTAGTAGCCCACGAGTTTTTTCATCTGTGGAATGTTAAAAGAATCCGTCCCAAAGGGTTAGAAGTTTTTGATTACGATCAAGAAAATTATACTGATTCTCTCTGGTTTTGTGAAGGTACTACAAGTTACTATGATTTAATAATTCCTTTCCGGGCAGGAATTTATGATATTAAATCATACTTTCATCATGTCAATGAAGAAATTACCAAATATCTGAAAACGCCAGGAAGGAAAGTACAAGCACTTACTGAATCTAGTTTTGATGCTTGGATTAAGCTATATCGTCAAGATGCTAATAGTGGTAATTCGCAAATTTCCTATTATTTAAAAGGGGAAATGGTATCACTATTGCTGGATTTGTTAATTCGCTCTCTTCATCATAATCAATTGTCTTTTGATGATGTCATGCGGAAAATGTGGCAGCAATTTGGTAAAGAGGAAATAGGTTATACTCCAGAACAATTAAAGGAGGTAATTGAAACTGTCGCCGGCACTGATTTAACGGATTTCTTTGATCGCTATATTCATGGATTGGATGAGTTACCATTCAATCAATATTTAGAACCTTTTGGTTTAAAATTGGTAGAAGAATTAGAGACAGAACCATATTTAGGTGTGAGAATCAAAACTGAACATGGACAGGAAATAATCAAATTTGTCGAGATGGGTTCTCCTGCATACACAGCAGGAATTAATGCAGGTGATGAATTATTGGCAATTGATGGTATTAAGGTAGGAAAAAATCAGTTAAGTGAACGGTTAAAAGATTACCAACCCAACGATACTATCAACATCACTGTTTTCCACCAAGACGAACTGCGTAACTATTCCATCACCTTAGCACCACAACATCCTCATAAATATCAATTACGTCCAGTAGAAGATCCTGATACTACTCAGCAAGAGAACTTTTTAGGTTGGTTAGGTGTGCCTTTATCAGCTATTAAGTAAGGTTTGCTGAATAAACCTAAAACCTTGATATATCAAAGGTTAGAGGCTGATAAACACAGAAATTAGTGCAAGGGTTTTGAAGGGTATACCGGAAAAAGTGTGCATTTTTTGGGATTTCAAGAGATGG
>NZ_BJCE01000020.1:0-40501 GCF_005402885.1 Sphaerospermopsis reniformis | reverse complement strand
ATTTAAAATTGCTATTTCTTGAGCTTTTTGTTGTTGTTCTAGTAAAAAATTTTTCATCTTTGTAAGCTGTATTCACCATAGTAGTATAATTATACCATTTATTCACAACTCAAATAGGATTGCTATATAAGTTTATTAATCTCCCAATAATACCTTAATCGCTTTTAACGCCTGACTATGCTTCCCGTTACTAATCTTAGCAAACCAATAATGGGATTCTTCATAACTTATAGCTTTTATTCCTTGGGCAATATTAGCAATTCTTTCTGGTTTAGAAAGTGGTTGAATCGTCTGAAATAAAAAAGCTAAATTTATGCCTGTTTCCTCAGTTAAAACATAAGGACTTTGGCGATTATGACTTAATGTTTTTGGATTATAATTATTTGCTTTTAAATAATCATAAGCTGTTGTGCATTTAATTTGTATAAGTGGAACAGGCATCTTGCCTGTTGCACAAGAGCTCATAATATTATGATTATACAATTTAGCTGTGTAACAGCTTATTTAAGTATAATTTTTATTACAACACAACTTTGCTGCAATTGGAGTATTGCAACAATTCTAAAAAAAAGTCCGCAGGTGCGGACTATGGACATTGGATAAGGTTAAGTTGTCACCAAGAGAGCCTACAAGATGTTAGACTTACTTTGTATTTTTGCTGCAAAAATATGAAAAATCAATACTCTAACTGTAAGTCTTGAGACATAATAGCAGTAATTATGTCTGAGAAATAACACATTTTCTAGTTTATGTAGTTGCTAAGAATTTAATCTTGACATAAGAGTGCATTTAAATATCAAAAACTTGAGACAAAATTCCTGTAATTTTGTCTGTAATTGTGTGGTCATTCAGGAGTGAAGATTGAGGAGTAAAGATGTTGAAAATATTGGTTTACTGAAAAAGCTGACTGCTGAGTAGTAAGATGATAAAAAACCCCATAAGTCATGACTTATGAGGTCTAAAGATTTTTAGGCACAGTTGAGGGCAATACCAGGATGATCATCAGTGAGAGTAGGTCATGTCTCTGCTGATAAAACCGTGGCAAAGTTTGCTCGTGTCTGCAACTTGTAACCTAAAAGCCCACAGGTCAATTACTGGAATACTCTACCAAACATAATCAAAGATATGTAGCCAAATTGGCTTTTTTTAACCTGTGGGTGCTAATAATTATGAGGAAGACTTAACTATTTGGGGTATACCAACTAACTGGTATAGCTTATCTTCAAATTTTTGGCTACATACTGACCAATCAAACTCTAAGATAGAAGGACGAGCTTGTGCAGATAATTGGGCTTTGAGTTCAGGATTTTGCAGTATTGCAATTATCTTCTCGGCGAAATCTTGGGCGTTGTTGGGTTGAGCTAGAAAACCATTATAACCAACTGTTACTTGTTCAGTGGTTGAGGGAGCCATAGCGGCGACTACAGGAGTTCCTGATGCTAAAGCTTCGTTATTTGTAGTGCAGAAGTTTTCCGTTACTGAAGGGTTAATAAAAACATCTGCTCTAGCAAACCATCCTAAAAGTTCAGTACCGTGGGACTCACCCCAAAGCGTTACACCGTGGAGGAATTTTTGAGCGCGACGACGAATTTCTTGATCTAATGGACCGCTACCAACGATGACTAAATGGACATCAGGAATTTGAGCAGCTATCAAGGGATAAGCATCTAAAAGTTGTGTGACATTTTTCTCGGCAGTGATGCGTCCTACAAATAAAATTGTAGGTCTTTTATCGTTAGGAATTGGATCATAACAGATGTTGCGGGGATGGAATTTTTCACAGTTAATTCCTTGATAGGGGACGTATTCACCGCGTAGACATTCTAGTTTTTGGTACTTGGAAAGTTGTTCCCTAGAAGAAAATATATTGAGGGTGTAAGCATTACTAAATTGCTTAACTAATAATGGAATTATGGGACGCATCAATCCGAATAGGAAATCACCTAAATAATATCGGATATAGGCAACGATATCGGTATGAAAAACGGAGATGATGGGTGTTTTAGTACGTTTCGCATAATCAACTCCTACAGGTCTGCCATAACCTTGCAGAAAAACTGAATATAGCCCTCTCATTTGGGCTGCTTCTTCAACTACAATGATATCAGGTTGAAACTTTTCTAGTAATTGAGTATCGCTCCAATGACGATAGTTTAGAGGTTGGGGCAGAGATTTATAGAATATTAGCGGTTCTGTGGGAAAAGCATAGGAGGAAAAGTTGGCAAAAGATTGTAGTTCTTCTAGTCCTGCCATTGGACGTTTCCCAACTTGTTTACTGAACTTATTATTGATTTGTGGGTGAATAAGAAAAACTTCGTGTCCTTGTTCAAGTAACCAATGGACGCGCTGATGTACAGCAACGGATACTCCTGTTAAGAAAGGAGAATATAAGCCAGTAAATAAGGCAATGCGGAGGGTTTGTTTTGTCATTTTTGTTTCAATGATTTTAGTGCTGGTTTCAGGATTTACGCAGCAACTATCATGAAACTTTTGGTTTTTGCGCTGATAATTAATAAAATTCCCAATTATAATTCCCAATCAAATTACAGACAAGCTTCTGAATTTCTATCAAGAGTATGACTAGAGAGAAATTTTCGGATCAATTGGTTGATCTAACCATTGATAAGGATGATATTCAACTAAGCGAATATGCCAGGGACTTTGAATTTTATAGGTAAGTCCTCGCCATGTCACTGTTGACATCCCCAGAGAAGATAACATTGCTAAACCATAAACCCATTGTGTTAAAGGAATAGCAATGAACATTTTGAGGATGTTGGTGAGTGAAATTTCTGGAATTGGTTGTCCTTGAGAGCGAATTATTTCTTGTACTCCTAGTTCCATGACTAGCATTAACAAGAGTAATCCAATTGTGTAGATGCTATAGGATTTAAATAAGGAAAATGCTGTATTCCATTCTGTGGCTAAAAACAATCCTAAAGCTAAGAACAGGGTGAGGGTAGGAAAGAGAATACTGGAAACTGCATCACTGACTAATGCTAACCAATTGGGGTGATAAAGTCGAGAACAAAGTATTAAGCGTTGGAGAGATGGAAATAAAGTAGATAAATTGCTTTCTTCTCGGTTTACCATTAACAAAGAAGGGACAAATTTAATTTTCCATCCGTGTTTTTTGATGACTTTGTGTAGGAGCATATCGTCACCAAATGCTTCTCCCCATTTTTCCAGTATTTCTGTTTGTTGGAGGAGTTGTTTTTTAATTGCTAAACTCCCACCCCACGGAACTTGAAAGAGGAACATTTGCACGACAGTAGAAACGTTACCAGCGTAGCGTATTAAAGAACCCCAATATTTTCCTGTGGGTACATACCAACGGTTTCCTGTTGTTATTCCCACTTTTTCATCGGTGAGGGGACTAACTAATTCTCTTAACCAATTTTTGTGGACGATGGTATCAGCATCTACTAAGGCAATTACTTGGTAAGAGTCATCTAAATCGGAAACTGCTTGTACTAAAGAACTGCATTTGAGACTACAATTATGACGTACTGTTCTGAGGGTGCTAATTTGGAAATTAGTGGCTTTAGTTTCAGCGATGACTTCTTTGGCAATTTTAAAAGCTGGATCTTCTGGACTATCAATGATCAGCTTTAAATCGTACTCTGGGTAGTTTTGATTTAAGAGCGATCGCACACAATTAGGTAAAAATGGATCAGCACCTCGTAAACAAAGAATTACTGCCGTTTTTGGTAGTTGGTTATCTGATAAGAATGGTTGTTTATAGGTTCGCAAATACCATAAAAATATTAGCATTAAACATACCTGAATTACCAGCCAACCTATCAAAGAATTAGACAGAAATGCGGTCAAATCTTTCATTAGTCATTAGTCATGGGGAATAGGGAATAGGGAATAAGGAATAGGTAATAGGTAATAGGTAATAGGTAATAGGTAATTGGTAATTGGTAATTGGTAATGGGGAGGTAAATAACCCAATCACCAGTCACCAGTCACCAGTCACCAGTCACCAGTCACCAGTCACAAATCACCAATTACTTATGGATCAAGGGAATATTTCATGTTGATGTTAATGGTGGTATTTTTAGTCATTTTAAAACTGGCTTGTTTAAATTTTGGTGTACCAGTTTGGATAGAGACAATGGGATTTCTGGAAATACCAAAACCTTCTGTGGGAATACCAAAAAAGTCTTTATTGAGTTTGCGATCGCCATTTTGATCATCAACTACTGCTACTGCATAAGTTCCTGGTTTTAAACCAGAAAATACTTTTTTTACAGAACTACCAGTAATTTTAGTGCAGCCACTTTGAACTTCACTAGAACTACTCATAGGAAAGCCTTTTTCAGAGTTATAAATTCGGAAACAAATTTCACCTGTTTTGTTACTTATTCCATTCACGACTACAGTTAATGCCGTGGTAGTTTGTGCATGGGCAGTGTTAGCACAACTGAAACTTAAAACAGTCGCCAGCAATAGATAAGAAAGGCGAGATATTTTCAACATAAGCTGTGAGATATAGCGTGTGGATTAATTGCTTAAATATTCATTGGACAAACTTAAATTACTGTTAGTTTTGGTTTTGTGGGAACGCAAAATTTTAGCAGCCATCCACAAATCTTTAAGCAATAAAGATTCTGTTCCAGATAGCTTTTTAACAATAATCAAATAACACAATATTTGCTCATATAAATTCAGTGAACTTTGACTGACTGAAAGTAAATATTCTTTGAGAATGCGCCAAGGGGGAAATAAAAGTTTGCCTTTGTTACCTGAATCAAACCAAATTGAATACTCATAGAAATCTGGTAACATATCTAATGAATATTGAGGATCTTTCTGAGTAAAAGACAGGTAACTTGGAAAAAACATACTCAAAGATTGTTGGGGATGAATCCTGGCAAAAAATAAGTATTCGGGAATTTCATAAAACTGGCCAACTGTACCAAGTCTTAATAATAAAATTCCATCTGCATTGCCATAACCACCCATAGGAGTGATTTTTTGTAAGGAACTTTTGCGAATGACTCCATACATTTGATAACAGAGATGTTTAGTGAGTAATTCTTCAAATCTGATCTGTGTTTTTTCTGAGTTAGTATTGAGTTTAATTTCATAGTTTTGGAAAAAATTACCCTGTTCATCAATCAGATATGTGTGGGAATGGCATAAGATATAATGTGGATTTTCCTCAAGTACCTGTATACATTTACTGAGAAAATCAGGAGCGTGTAAATCGTCGTAAGCTGCCCATTTAAAGTATTCACTATTCGATAATTCAAAAACGCGGTTAAAATTACAAGCGCAACCGATATTAGTAGGATTACGATAGTAACGAATGCGATGATCTTGTGCAGCGTAATTTCTACAAATTTCTTCAGTATTATCTGTGGAAGCGTTATCTGAAATAATTAACTCAAAATCACTAAATGTCTGATTTAGCAGAGAATCTAGAGACTGTTTTATAAATTTTTCGCCGTTGTATACAGGTAATCCAATACTTAATTTTGCTTGAGGTTTATACATACGCCATTCCCGACAAAAATATATTACTGAGTAAGCATTCAGCCGTCAGTTATCAGCTATGTAAATGAAAGATTGAAATAAAAAGAATCAAAAGAAATAGATGTAGATAACATTCCTGAACTAAAAACGCCTGAATCCTGGCTATGGGCTGATTACTGATAGCTGAATACTTACATTACTGATTACTTATTTCATCAATTTTTGGATGTCGGTTTTTTGTAACCATTGATGAGTACGTTTCATGCCTTCTTCTAAATCAACTTTGGGTTTATAGTTTAATAAACTTGTAGCTTTAGCAATAGAATAAGCATAAGGACGACTCATAAAGTCTACTGACTCTGGGAGGATATCAGCTTTTTTGCGAAATAGTTTTTGTCCTTGGTTACGCACTTTAAGAAACAATTTCATTTCTTCCTTAGGCAAGGACATGGGAGCAGGTAAACCTTCCATTGCTGCGAGGTGAATAAAATATTCTTTCCAAGAAGTTTTTTCACCATCTGTAATATTAAATATTTCGCCATAAGCTTCTTTTTCTATTGCTAAAAAGATGGCATCAATTAAGTTATCAACATAAAGATGATTCATCACACCTTTACCATCATTGGCATAGGCAAATAATTTTTGACGCATCATTAATACTGGGCGCACTATCCAAGGAATACTACCCGGACCATAAACATCTCCAGCGCGAATTATGATCACTCCAAAATCTGGGGATGAGTTAAGTTTTAAAACTTCTGTTTCTGCTTCAATTTTAGTTTGACAATAGGGGTTATTATCACTAGATAATGTTCCTATTTCGGCAATATTATCGCTATAGTTAAAGCCATAAACTAAGACAGTGGAAAGATGAACAAATGTTTTCACACCTGCTTGTTTAGCAGCTTTAGCTATGTTGACAGTACCTCCTACATTAATTTCTCGAAAACTTTTAATGTCTCCTGCTTCTTCTGCTAGTTGGGCAGTGTGTAAAATAATGTCTACTCCCTGACAAGCTTTTTGGGCTATTTTATCGTCAGTGATGCTACCAACAATAATTTCTACTCCTAAGTTTTGGAGGTTTTTATCCTGTACTTGAGAAGTTTGTAAACCTTTGACTTTCATGCCTTGAGATATTGCTAATTCTGCTGCACGAGAGCCAATAAATTCGTCAGTGCCGGTAATGAGAATGGTTTTGTTTTTGATGTCCATAGTATTGATTAGTGAATATTCTGAGTTAATTTATTGACGATTTAGAAAATATCTGCTGGATCTGCGGAGCGCAGTTTATTAATTGCTAATGCGCCGGAAGTGATGCAAATCAAAACTGTAGAGGTAAGAACAAGTATGGCATTATTAGAAGTCATCACGATGGGTAATTTAGTTGCTTCCATAGCAAAATCATATAAAGCAACTGAAATAATAAATCC
Source organism: Sphaerospermopsis reniformis (assembly GCF_005402885.1). NCBI lineage: Bacteria > Bacillati > Cyanobacteriota > Cyanophyceae > Nostocales > Aphanizomenonaceae > Sphaerospermopsis > Sphaerospermopsis reniformis. The sequence goes on along the minus strand of NZ_BJCE01000020.1, from coordinate 33,587 downwards.
TGGGAAATAAGCTAGTAAAGCTAGAATGAGTGCCTGTTGAAAAACTACATTTAATAAATAGCCATTGGCATAACCGATAGCTTTTAAGGTGGCGTAGGCAATAAATTGGGTAGCAATATTGCTATAAAGAATTTGATAAACAATGACTACGCCAACGACAGAAGCCATTGTCAACATTAAGTTTAAAATAAAGCCAATGGGTGTTCTAGAAGCCCAATATTCTTTTTCAAAATCAATGAATTGTTGACGGGTGAAAATCTGGACATCATTAGGTATATTGTCCCGCAAGTTTTTTAACACTTCTTTGGGATCAACACCTGGTTTCAGTTTAACAATACCTACATCTATTTTTTCTGATGGACGTACAAGGGGATTGATTTTTACAAAAGTTGAGTCACTGACAATTAAATTGCCATCGACACCAAAGGAGGGACCTAAACTAAATAAACCCCCTACTCTGACTCGATAACCTTGCAAGGCATCAAATGCGAAAATTTCTATTTTTTGTTCTGTATTTCCTCTCTCAAAATTTTTGGCTATGGGACCAAATTCAGGGCGTGAGGATCTGTCAAATAACATGACATCAGGAATTTTGAGTTTATCTAAATTCTCCTGCACTTCGGGAATATTCATCACTGGTCTACCGGGGTCAAAACCAATGACATAAATAGAATATTTCTCGCCTGTTTCTGGATTTTTTAGCTTTGCAAATTGCAAATACATCGGGCTAACTGATTCTACACCATTAAACCCTAATGTTTGATATAAACGATTGCGATTAAAACTTTGATTTGAGGTCAAAGATTTGTATTGAGAACTAACTAAAAATAAGTCTCCTTTGAGATTTTGATGTACTGCTGTAGCACTAGAATAAAGTGCATCTTGGAAACCAAGTTGAATAAACATCAGCAGCACAATAAAGGCTATTCCGGCTACAGCGACAACAAAACGGAGTTTTTGCTGGGCTAACTGTAGCCATGCTAAAGGTATTTTGATGGTCATATATTTTGTTTTTAGTTATTAGTCATTAGTCATTAGTCATTAGTCATTAGTTAATTCTACCCAATCACCAATCACCAGTCACCAGTCACCAATCACCTACTAATGACTAAATCTGAATAGCAACGTCTACCTGCAAGTTAGTTAAACGAGATACTTTTTGGCTGTCTGCTGGTTGATCAATGGCGATTTTTACTTCGACAATTCTGCGATCTGTATCTGAGTTGGGGTTAAGACTAAAGATGCTTTGTTTGTCAATTTGCCAGCCAATTTCTTTGACTGTTCCCTGTAGTTTTCCTGAAAATGCAGCACTGGTAAGATTAGCTTTTTGTCCAACTCTCACTTTTTGAATATCTGTTTGATAAACTTCAGCAATGACATTCATTTCTGAGGTTTTACCAAGTTCTGCAAAACCAGAAGTTGCTATTACTTCGCCATTTTTGGCATGAATTTTTAATACTCTGCCATCTATGGGGGATTTGATGTAAGTTAATTCGTGATCTGCTTTGGCTTGTTGAACGGCAGTTTCTGCACTTTTAACTTCACTTTCAGCTAATGCCACATCTACACTACGTACTTCTTTGATGCTGTTGAGTTTGGCAGTTGCTTCTTGAATTTGATCTTGTAAGGTGTTTTTGGTTCTTTGCAGTGTCGCTTTTGCTTCTGTTAATTGTTGTTGGGCTGTTTTTAGTTGTAAAGTTTTGGCATCAGCAATGGAAGCAGAAATTGCGCCATCTTTGTATAATTTCTGATAGCGATCGCTCTCTTTTTGAGCATTTTCTACTTCAGCTTGAATGCGGTTAATTGTCGCGTTTTGTACTGCAATTTCACCTTTTAATTGTGATTCTAACCGAGTAATTGTTGCTTTTTGAGCGTTAATATCTCCAGGTTTTGCTCCAGCTTTTACCTGTGCTAGTTTAGATTTAGCAACTAATAATTTATCAAAAGCTTGTTTGATTGCAGTTTTTGAACGTTCATAGTTTTCTAAATAAGCTAATGTTTGTCCTGCTGTTACTTCATCCCCTTCTGCTACTAATAGTTTTTCTACACGCACACCGTTGATGGAATTAGGAGCAGATAAATAAGTAATTTCCCCTTGGGGTTGTAGTCTTCCTAAAGCAGTGACAGCAAATTTTACAGGAGTGGGTTGAGGGGATGGGTTTTCAGTAGCGGGAAGTGGAGAATTAGATTTTCCCCTTAATTGAGAAAAACTGTAGAAAGATCCTAAACCAGCAGTTAACGCAGTTGCAACTACTAGAATAATTTTCCACTGCTTGGTAGCTTTTTTTAATAGTTGGCTTTCTTTATTTACTGCCATATTTTTATTCCCGTTATTTTTGCTCAGGTATAGTTTTAATAGCGAAAATTACCTAAAATAACTTATCCTTTATAATCTGACGTTTAGCTAATGGATAAGTCGCATTACTTGTGTGTATGAATTGTTGTGATAGTTTATAGCAATCTTTACAGGTAACAAGATAAACAGGAAAATCAACAGTGATTGAACTCGGTGATTTAGCTTGCAATTATCATCAGTTTTATCTTTAATTAGCCTTTGATAAAGTAGCGAGAAATACAAGATAGCTAACTAAAAATTTTGTGTTTCCGATAGAACGATTTTCCAGAGAAGTAAATCAAAAAATCTGTAAAAGTTCAATCTAATTCTGCCAAAAAAAATGAATTTTGTCAACAAAGTAAATGGACTTATTTGTTATTGTTACTGAAAATAACTCAAATAATATATTTTCTTGAAAACATGACATAAGAGGTTTATGAATCAACTGTGACATCTGTAGTTTTGTGATCAAATAACGATTGATGTTGTCAAAATATAAAGATTCCATCACAAGTTGCTCCTGTGGTCTTAATACGATTAATTACAGCTACTAAATTAAGATTTGCTTTATAAATAACCAATTTGAGTAACAAACTGAGTTATCTTATAAATTCATCAAATACCACAGCCTAATTATCATGTTTCTCTGAGAAAAAGATATTTATGTTCAAATCAATAATGTGTCTATTTAATGATTTGTTACTGACAAGACAGTTGCTCTAAAATTCATGATAATGCCAGCGTAAATGACAAGAACACACCTAAAACAAAACTTTTATTGTGCAAATTCAAGTAAGGTGCTATACTATGATACCGATAGAATATTGAAAAGTGAGTTCATGAGCCAAAAATATTTTTCAAAACTTACTTTCTGTGAACTATTCTATTTTTTCAAATTGTGTTATTCTTTGTATTAATTCAATAATGAAAAGCAGCAAGTCAATTATTCAATTAGTTGCAAGTAAAAAGGAAAAAATACCTTAACGAAGGCAGGAGGCAGTGGTTCGACACTTCGAGCGTGCTCAGTGCATCGCTTCGCTCTCCAACCGGAGGCAGGAGACCGTTTTTGTAACGGGGATTTATATCCCGCTCCAATAAATTTTCGCCTTAAAAAGCGAAGTTTTAGACCCGATTGTTTCGATAAACAAACTCTGTTCTTATCTCGATAAAACCGTTTAAGTATTTTTTCACATTGTATGGATTTAGAGTCAAGGTGATGTTATTTCTGTAACGAGTTTGGCAGCTTTTATTGGTTGAATGTCATAAAATATATTAACTTATTTTGCTAATCACTGGTAATTTAATGCTCACAAAGATGCTGACATCATATCTACTGTGATTAGACAATTAACCAATTTACTAACCAATTAGTAACCAAACAAGTTCAGAAAATTTTACCAGTTTCTACAATATCCTGAGTTCTTTGGATTGAGTTTTCTAAATCCTGCTGTCTTTTCTCACACACGCCAGTTTTTACTGATAATGTCTCTAAACAAACAAGAAAAGGAAAGACAATATTGTATAGTATCGTTTCAGGTTTATAGTGTTAGCCAATTACATCAAAACACCAAAGAATCCAATTATTAAAATGGGAAATCAAGGCAGTATTTACCGTGTGGTGTTAATGGATGAAAATGCCTGATTTCTTACACAGCTAAATTAACTAATACTGGTAAGAACAAATGGCTTAATTATTTATGTGTAAGCCACAGACGTTTCCGTAAATTCTGTTGCTCAACAATTAACAATCCTCAAAATTACTCTATGCCATGATGTCTGCTGATTCAATTAATACTGCCTTGGCAGAGTTAGAGAGCCTTATTAACAGTTGTGAAAAGGATTTGATTAGGTTTATAGAGGAAAGAAAAATGAAGTCAGAAAATCAAATGTCAACTCACAAAATTAACAGACAATTGCAACAAAATCCTATTGCTATTGTGGGGATGGCTTCTCTATTGCCACAAGCTAGAAACCTAAGACAATACTGGTCAAATATTGTTAATAAAGCTGACTGTATTACTGATGTTCCTGAAACCCATTGGAGCGTCAAAGATTACTACGATCCTAACCCCAGAACTCCAGAAGATAAAACCTATTGTAAACGTGGTGGTTTTCTTCCTGAAGTTGATTTTAACCCGATGGAATTTGGGATTCCTCCCAGCATTTTAGAAGTTACTGATGTCTCGCAACTATTAAGTTTAGTAGTTGCTAAAGAAGCAATGGAAGATGCTGGTTATGGTGAATCTCGTGATTTTAACCGGGAGAATGTGGGGGTTATTTTAGGTGTGGCAATGGCTAAACAATTGGGTATGCCATTATCAGCCAGATTAGAATATCCTGTGTGGGAAAAAGTTCTTAAAAGTAGCGGTTTATCTGACGAAGATACTCAGAAAATAGTCGAAAAAATTAAGAGTGCTTACGTTAAATGGGATGAAAACGCATTCCCTGGAATGTTAGCAAATGTTGTGGCTGGACGTATTGCCAACCGTCTCAATTTTGGCGGTATGAATTGTGTAGTTGATGCTGCTTGTGCTAGTTCCTTTGGTGCTTTAAAAATGTCCATTAGTGAACTGGTAGAACATCGCAGCGATATGATGTTAACCGGTGGTGTGGATACCGATAACACCATCATGGCTTACATTTCTTTTAGCAAAACTCCGGCGGTTTCTCCTAGCGAAAATGTCAAACCTTTTGATGCAAAATCAGATGGGATGATGTTAGGTGAAGGTATCGCTATGTTAGTTCTCAAACGCTTAGAAGATGCCCAAAGAGATGGCGATAAAATCTATGCTGTAATTAAAGGTATTGGTACTTCTAGCGATGGTCGCTACAAGAGTATTTATGCACCACGAAAAGAAGGACAAGTTAAAGCCTTAGAACGTGCTTATAATGATGCTGGTTTTTCGCCGGCAACTGTGGGTTTAATGGAAGCTCACGGTACGGGAACAATGGCGGGAGATCCTACAGAATTTGCCTCTTTACACAGTTTCTTTAGTCAATATGATAACAAGAAACAGCATATTGCTTTAGGTAGTGTAAAATCCCAAATTGGACATACAAAAGCCGCCGCAGGTGCAGCAAGTTTAGTGAAAACTGCCCTAGCTTTACACCACAAGATTTTACCACCAACTATCAATATTACTGAACCAAATCCGAAGCTTGATATTGAAAATTCTTCATTTTATTTAAACACTGAAACTAGACCTTGGATACGTGCAGCAGGTGAAGATCCAAGACGTGCGGGTGTCAGTTCCTTTGGTTTTGGTGGCACTAATTATCACGTAGTTTTGGAAGAATATCAAGGGGAGCAACAAGAGGCTTATCGTTTACATAATGTGGCAAGTGAAATGTTATTATTTGCTACCAATCCTAGTGAATTAATCAATAAGTTAGAAGCAACTTTTAATAACTTGCAATCTAGCGATGGTGATAGATATTATTCACAATTGGTTCTCGAATCTCAATCTCTAAGTATTCCTAAGACTGCGGCGAGAATTGGTTTTGTAGCTGAGAATAAAGCAGAGGCTTGTAAGTTACTCAAAGTTAGTATTGACTTACTGAAAAATAAACAATCTGCAACTTCTTGGGAACATCCACAGGGTATTTATTACCGTGCTTCTGGGATAGAATTAGCTGGAAAAGTTGTGGCTTTATTTTCTGGTCAAGGTTCTCAATACCTAGAAATGGGTAGAGAGGTGGTGATGAATTTCCCAACTTTAAGAAGGTTGTATGGGTTGATGGATGGGTTGTTAAATAAAGATAATTTGCAGCCTATTTCGGAAGTTGTTTTCCCTCATCCAACTTTTAATGAAGCGGAGAAAAACGAGCAAATTGCAGCTTTACAAAGAACAGAATATGCACAGCCGGCAATTGGTGTTTTTAGTGCTGGTTTGTATTCTATTTTCCAACAAGCTGGGTTTCAATCTGATTTTACCGCCGGTCATAGTTTTGGTGAATTAACCGCTTTGTGGGCTGCGGGAGTGTTGAGTGAAGAAGATTATTTGTACTTGGTTAAGTCTAGAGGTCAAGCGATGGCTGCACCGAAAGATCCTGATCATGATGCAGGTAGTATGTTAGCGGTGAAAGAAGATATCAGCAAAGTTGAAGCAGTGCTGAAGAACTTCCCGAAAATTGCGATCGCTAATTTCAATTCTCCCACTCAAATTGTTTTAGCTGGTCCTACTGCGGAAATTCAGAAAATTCACCAGAAGTTTCAAGAGTTAGGATATGGTGCTGTTCCTTTGCCAGTATCCGCCGCGTTCCACACACCTTTAATTGCCTTTGCTCAAAAATCCTTTGCCATTGCAACAAAATCTGTATCCTTCCAAAATCCCAAAGTTCCTGTTTTCAGTAACGTTACTGGTAAACAATATCCTCAAGAACCATCCGCCATTCAAAGAGTATTAGAAAGTCATCTTTCTAGCTCAGTTCACTTCAAACAAGAGATAGAAAATATCTATGCTGCCGGTGGTTATTGCTTCGTAGAATTTGGACCAAAACGCATTCTTACCAACTTGGTAAAAGATATTTTGCGTGAGCGTCCACATATTACTATATCTCTCAATCCTAGCACCCAGAAAAATAGCGATCGCTCTCTCAGAGAAGCAGCAGTACAACTGCGTGTAATTGGTATGACTTTAGGTAATCTTGACCCCTACCAACTACCAGAAACATTACCCACCAAAGAAACCAAAAAAGCCTTAAACGTTAAATTAAGAGGCATTAACTACGTTTCCGATAAAACCAAAAATGCCTTTACCGAAGCACTTAATGATGGTTTCAAAATTCAAGGAGTGCAAGAAATTAAAGAATCTCGGAATTTAGAAGAATCTAAGATTTTAGAAGTTAAAAATTCTGCAACTTCTATAACTCCTGTAACTTCTGTAACTTCTTTCAGCAACGGAAACGGAAATGGTAACGGTAACGGTAACGGCAACAAGAAAACACCAGTAATTACTTCTTTGCAAACAGTTTCTCAGATGAATCCTGCTACACCTGTAAATTTAAATCCAGCCACCAAAGAACAATTATCTAAAGTGCCTTATGCGCTGGCAGAGAGTCTAGGAGGGAATATGGAAACACCAGATAAAAACACCAACTTTCAACAGGTTTTGGAAAGTTTAGAAAACCTCCTCAACCAGTTTCAAAATAATCAAAGTGATAACTTAGAAATTCACGGCACATATTTAAATCATCAAATGGAATATGCGAAAACATTTTTCCAATTGATGCAGCAACAAAATGCCCTGTTAATGAACAGTCAAGCTGCTGAAACTGCCCAAATTAAACAATCAATCATGGAAAGTTTCGAGCGCAGCATGGTGCAATTTCACAACCAACAAGCCGAAACTCTCCGCATCCATGAACAATATTTGCGGGAACAAGTAGAATACACCAAAAACTTCTTCCAGCTTATTCAACAAGAATATTCATTACTAATTGACGGTACAGAAACCGCACCTGTCATTCCCCCACAATTTACCGAAACACACACCCAAAGTCTACGGGAATTTATCCCCCAAAACCCAGAACCAACTATTACAGAAACAGTTGTTACTCCTGTTAACAAAATAGTAGAAACTCCTGAACCAGTAATAGAACCTATAACTCAAACTGCACCTGTAATAGAACAAGTTCCCATTACAAAAATTGCTGAACCTGTAATAGAAAATAAACCCGAACCAGTTGCACCTGTAGCATTAATTTCTGAGCCAACAAAACCCGCAGTTAATATTGATGAACTAGGTAAAAATCTCCTAGCAATTACTAGCGAAAAAACAGGTTATCCCATCGAAATGTTAGAATTTGACATGGACATGGAAGCCGACCTGGGAATTGACTCCATCAAACGGGTAGAAATCTTAGGAGGATTGCAAGAATTATATCCTGATTTACCCAAACCAAACTTAGAAGAACTGGCAGAAAAACGCACCATCGGGCAAATAGTTGAATATCTAGGAAAACAGGTTACGGTTAACAGTTCAGAAGTAAAAAATGAGGTGAAAGGTGACAGTTTACAGGTGATAGAAGAGGTGACAGGTTACAGGTTACAGGTGACAGAAATAGAGGAAGTAAAACAAGATTTAGTCATTATTCCCCAGTCCCCAGTCCCCAGTACCAAACACCCGGATATAGCCGAAACCCTGTTAAGAATTACCAGTGAAAAAACAGGCTATCCAGTAGAAATGTTAGAACTAGACATGGACATGGAAGCTGACCTGGGAATTGACTCCATCAAACGGGTAGAAATATTAGGAGGAATGCAAGAAGCGTACCCCGATTTACCCAAACCAAACATCGAAGAATTAGGCGACCTGCGAACAATTGGACAGATAGTTAACTACCTCCAAAAACTGGTGGCAGGTGAAAAAAAAAAGCTTGATTCTTACCAGATAGAAACACAAACAGAAACAATAAAAAAAGTGGTGGACTTAACCCCACCACTACCAGCAGACCCAAATTTACCTCGTCGTCCAGCCAAACTCAAAACATTACCCAGACCTGATTTTTGGGAATATAAACTCCCAGAAGGACACATTGGATTAATCACAGATGACGGTTCTTTAACTACAACAAAATTAGCCCACGCGCTAATAGAAAAAGGTTGGAAAGTAGTAGTTTTGAGTTTCCCCCAATCAATAGTTCCAGAACAGTCACCATTACCAGTAGGAGTTACCCGCCTCACCTTAGCAAACATGAGTGAAGAACACCTACAACTACTACTGCAAAGTATAACTATTCAACATGGAAAGATTGGGGCATTTATTCACCTACATCCACAATTCACAACCGCAAATCTCGGCTATTCAGAAACAGAAAAAGCGATTGTCAAACACATCTTTTTAATGGCAAAACATCTCAAACAATCGCTGACCACAGCCGCCGAATTAGAAGGAAGAGTTAGCTTTTGTACAGTTGCCCATCTTGACGGTGCATTTGGATTAGACTACACAGAAAACTTCGGAATTATCGGCGCAGGATTATTTGGATTAACCAAGAGTTTGAGATGGGAATGGCCAAAAGTCTTCTTGAGAGCAATTGATTTACATCCCAACTTAGACCCACATCAATCAGCAGAATATATTGTGGGAGAATTGTACGATTCTAACCGATATATTGGTGAAGTTGGTTATAGCTCAAAGGGAAGAGTAACGCTTGTAGCTGAAGCCGAATAACCTGCAAGGTGGGCAATGCCCACCACACAAAGAAATTGTGTTTCGCGCAAAGATGCAAAGGAGCAAAGACGCAAAGGTAAATATTACTTATTTCCTAAGTACCTCTATTCTTCTTTCTCTTCTTCCTCTCTTCCTTCGTGTCCTTTGCGCCCTTCGTGGTTCAATAAATCTTCTCTTTGCGCCTTTGCGTCTTTGCGTGAGAAAAAAATAAATTTATTCATCAACACAGAATCAATTATAAAGTTGAATTATGACAGCAACACTTCAAGTTAGCCCATCATCTGTATTTGTTGTCAGTGGTGGAGCAAAGGGAATCACTGCACAATGCACAATTAAATTAGCCCAAAATCAACCTTGTAAATTCATTCTTTTAGGTCGTTCAGAAATTACAGAAGAACCAGATTATACCCGTGATTGTTTAGAAGAACCAGCTTTGAAAAAACGCATCATGGAAAATTTGATTTCTCAAGGTAAGAAACCAACACCCATGATGGTACAAAAGATATTTAATCAAATTACTTCCAGCAGAGAAATTAAAAAGACTTTAGCCGCAATTGAAGCAGCAGGGGGAAAGGCTGAATATATCAGCGTTGATGTGACTGATACAGTAGCATTACAAGAAAAACTTAATACTGTTGCTCAAAAGTTTGGGCAAATTACAGGTATTATTCACGGTGCTGGAAATTTAGCAGATAAGTTAATTGAAAAGAAAACATCTGAGGATTTTGAAAAAGTTTATACTGCCAAAGTTCAAGGTTTACAAAATTTACTCAATTGCATTCATCCTGAACAATTACAGCATTTAGTTTTGTTTTCTTCCGTGACTGGTTTTTATGGGAATATTGGTCAAAGTGATTATGCTATAGCTAACGAAATTCTCAACAAATCAGCCCACCAATTTAAAAAACATTATCCCCAAACTCATGTAGTCGCAATTAACTGGGGTGGTTGGGATAGTGGGATGGTGACACCACAATTGAAAAAAGCATTTGCTGAACGTGGAATTGATATTATTCCCGTAGAAATCGGTACACAAATGTTAGTTAATGAACTCCATCCCGCCTTTCAAAATCAATCCCAGGTGGTGATTGGTAGTCCCATGAATTTACCACCCACACCCCTAGAAAGCGAACTAAAAAGTTATCGTCTCCGCAGACGGATGACATTAGCAGAAAATCCCTTTTTATATGATCATACCATTGCCGGGGTGCAAGTATTACCAGCTACCTGTGCCATGTCTTGGATGATTCATGCTTGTGAAGAAATTTATCCAGGTTATCGCTACTTAAATTGCAAAGAATTTAAAGTCTTAAAGGGAATATCCTTTAATTCCACCCTCGCAGATGAATACATTTTAGAAATTCAAGAACTATCAAAAGCTGATGGTGAATTTATAGAATTTCAAACCAAAATATTGAGTAAAAATGCTCAAGGTAAAACCCATTTTCATTTCTCTGCTATCATCAGAGTAGTGGGTAAAATGCCAGAAGCGCCAATCTATGAAGCAATGAATCTCACAGAAGATAACATCATTACCACTATAGGTAAAGAATTTTATCAAAATGGCGATTCATCCTTATTTCATGGACCAGCTTTCCAGGAAATTACCAGGGTATTAAATGTTAACCCTAATAAAATTACCGTCGAGTGTTGCTGGCAAGAAATATCTGAACAAGCACAAGGACAATTTCCCGTTAAATGGCATAATCCCTATACCACAGATATCAGTACCCAATCACTTTGGATATGGTTAAACCACTTTCATCAAGAAGTATGTTTACCAGGACAATTAACGTATTCAGAACAATTTTTAGCAGTACCTTGTAATTTACCATTTTATGTTTCCTGCGAAGTAGAAAATAAAACAGATACAGGAGTAACAGCCAACTTTATCTTACACAGTCGAGAAGGAAAAATATACTCCCGCATTTTAGGAGCAAAAGCAGTCATTTGGCCGATGAAAATGTTAAGTAAGAAATAGATAGATAAAGAAATTGTAGGTTGGGTTAAGCGACAGCGCAACCCAACAACATCAACAAAATGTTGGTTTTTCTCATGTTGGGTTGACGTAAGGAAACCCAACCTACAATTAAAACTTTGAACCACGTTTGGGGGAATCGCGTAAATCCTTAGAAACTTGGGAAAAGAAGTAAAAATCTCTCTCTCTGCGCCTCTGCGCCTCTGCGTGAGAAACTTACTTCTTTCCCTCCTACCCCAACGAGGATTTCAACAGTGGAAAAAATAGCCATTATCGGATTATCCTGCCTCTTTCCAGACGCAAACAATCCTGAGCAATTTTGGCAGAATCTCAGCGCAGAAAAAGACTCAACTTCTGATATTAGCGTAACCGAATTAGGTTTAGATCCTAGCATATTCTACGATAAAACCAAAGGCAAACCGGAAAAATTCTACTTTTTAAAAGGTGGATTTATCCGTAACTTTGACTTTAACCCCAACGAATATAATTTACCTGGGGAATTTGTCCAAAGTCTGGACAATACTTTTAAATGGTCACTGTATGCAGCTAAACAAGCAATTATTAACAGTGGCTATTGGGGAAATCAATCTGCACTCTCTGAATGTGGCGTAATTTTAGGAACTCTCGCTTTACCAACTAAAGCATCAAATCAATTGTTTGCCCCTATTTATCAGCAAACAATAGAACCTGCAATTAGTGAACTTTTACAGGAAAAAGATTTCCGTTTAGGTGGTACATTAACCGCAGCTAAAGCATCACCCTATAATGCAATGGTTTCCGGTTTACCTGCTGCCATAATTTCCCGCGCTTTTAATCTTTCTGGAACTCATTTTTGTATAGATGCTGCCTGTTCATCATCATTTTATGCCATTAAATTAGCATCCCATTATCTGCAATCAAGTAAAGCAGATTTAATGTTAGCTGGTGCTATTAGTTGTTCAGATCCGTTGTTTTTAAGAATGTTATTTTCAGGTATTCAAGGATATCCAGAAAATGGCATTAGTCGCCCTCTTGATAAGTCATCACGGGGTTTAATTACCTCCGAAGGCATTGGGATGTTAATGTTAAAAAGATATGGTGATGCTGTCAGAGATGGGGACAAAATTTTAGCAACAATCTGCGGTAATGGTTTATCTAATGATGGCAAAGGTAAACATCTTTTAAGTCCTAATGCTCAAGGGCAAATGACAGCCTATCAAAGAGCTTATGACGAAGCAAAACTTAACCCCCAAGAAATAGATTATTTAGAGTGTCATGCAACCGGCACTCTCTTAGGAGATACCACCGAATCTAACTCTATTGAAGGATTTTTTGGCGCGAAAAATGCCAAACCCTTAGTAGGTTCAACTAAAAATAATATCGGTCATTTACTCGTTGCTGCCGGCATGGTGGGGATTACAAAAACGATTTTAGGAATGTCTAATAATGTCATCCCTGCAACTATTAATGTCAGTGAGCCGATGGGTTCTGAAAATAATGTGATATCGCCTCAAAACATTGTCAGAACCGCCACACCGTGTCCGAGTAAAGAAACTAAGCGTGTAGCTTTGAGTGCATTTGGATTTGGTGGAACAAACTCTCATTTAATTATTGAGCATAATTCTTGAGCAAGGGGAAGTCAGATAATGAATAATCAAGAAAGAATGAACGCGCAAATGGCTGCAAAAATGGCGATTGTGGGCATGGATGCCTTTTTTGGGGAATGTGATGGTTTAGATGCCTTTGAGGGCAGTATTTACGACGGAAAACAACATTTTATTCCCTTACCTGAAAAAAGATGGCATGGGATTAATGAACAAGAAAAATTATTGCAAGGTTACGGTTTAGAAGCAGGAACAGTACCCAACGGTGCATACATTAAAGATTTTGAAATTGACACATTAGCTTACAAAATTCCGCCCAACGAAGTTGAACAACTCAACCCGCAGCAAACTTTACTATTAAAAGTGTGCGATCGCGCCCTCAAAGATGGTAACATTCAACCTAATAGTAATGTCGCTGTCATTATCGCCGCTGATATAGAATTATCTGTACATCAATTACAACAACGGTGGAATTCTTCTTGGCAATTAAAAGATGGTTTGAATGCTGCGGAAATTGCCTTACCACCAGAAAAAATCACCCAACTAGAAAACATAGTAAAAGATAGCATTCACCATCAAGTTGATATTGGCGAATATCTCAGTTATGTCGGCAATATCATGGCCAGTCGAGTTTCTTCTTTGTGGAATTTCTCTGGTCCATCCTTCACTATTAACGCCGTAGAAACTGCCACTTTTAAAGCTTTAGAATTAGCAGAAATGCTATTAGCAACTCACGAAGTTGAAGCAGTAGTTGTAGGTGCTGTTGACTTAGCTGGGGGTGTAGAAAATGTCTTCCTGAGAAGTCAATTTGGTAAACTAAATACAGGCATAAATACCCTCAGTTTTGACCAAAATGCAGACGGTTGGAATGTGGGAGAAGGTGCAGGTGCGGTAGTTTTGCAGAGACATGATACCGCATTGCAAAACAATCAACGCATCTATGCAGTCATTGATGGTTTAAGTATTGGTCAATCTCCTGCAATGGCGATAAATGCAGATACCATCAATCAAGTCTGCAAACAAGCATTAAAACAAGCCTGCATCCAACCCCAAGAGGTCAATTACTTAGAAGTCTGCGGTAGTGGCATACCCCAAGAGGACGAAGCAGAAATTCAGGGTATGCTGCAAGCTTATCCTTCGGTGGGAGATGGTTTACACTGTGCCATTGGTAGCGTCAAAGCTAATATTGGTCATACTTTCGTGGCTTCTGGTATTGCCAGTTTAATCAAAACTGCCCTGAGTCTGTACTATAAATATATACCAGCAACCCCCAACTGGTCAGGTGTGAAAACACCGCAAGTATGGGAAGGAAGCCCCTTTTATGTTGCTACCGAGTCTCGACCTTGGTTTTTACAAAAAGAGGTCAAATGTCGAATTTCTGCTATTAACAGTATTGGTTGTGACGGTTCTTTTGCTCACGTTATTTTATCAGAAGAAACCCAACAGGAAGAACGCAATAGCAGATATTTAGAATCACGCCCCTATCATCTTTTTCCTATCAATGGAAATGATGAAACTAGCTTATTAACTGCGTTAAATAACCTAGAAAAAACCATTGAAACTGCTGAATGTTTGAAAACCACAGCCAGTCAAACATTTATCAATTTTCAACAACAACCTAACGCCAATTATACCTTATCTATCACCGGACGCAACCACAAAGAACTCCTCAAAGAAATCAATTCTGCCAAAAAAGGTGTAACCAATGCCTTTGTAAATGGCAAAGATTGGGTGACACCCATTGGTAGTTATTTTACACCCAAACCATTAGGAAAAAATGGCGAAATTGCCTTTGTTTATCCTGCGGCTGTTAACACTTATGTAGGAATTGGACGGACATTATTCCGACTATTTCCTAAAGCCTTTGATGACGTAATTGTTAAAAGTTTGTACAAACGGGCAGCCGATGTTGAAAAATTAGTATTTCCCAGAAGTCTGAAAAAACTAACTACCAGAGAACTAGAAACACTAGAAAAGAAATTGTTAGATGATTCTCTGGCTATGTTTGAAGCAGAAATGCTCTTTACGAGATTCATCACCACAATTATTAGCGATGACTTCCAAATTAAACCCAAATATATCTTTGGTTATAGCTTAGGTGAAACCAGTATGATGGTTGCCCAAGGAGTTTGGAGCAACTTCTATCAAGGAAGTAACACCTTCAACTCATCATCATTATTTGGTGATAGATTATCAGGACAAAAAAATGCAGTCAGAGAGTATTGGGGACTACCAAAAAATTCCGCAAATCATGATAATAATTTGTGGAGTAACTACGTTTTAATGTCTACACCTGACCAAGTTAGAGAAGTTTTAAAAGGTGAAAATCGTGTCTACCTCACCCAAATTAATACACGAGAAGAAGTATTAATTGCCGGTGAACCAGCAGCGTGTGAAAGAGTGATCAAAAAATTAGGATGTAACGCTTTTCCTGCACCTTTTGACCACGTTATTCACGCTCCAGCGATGCAGTCAGAATACCCAGAACTATTCCGACTCAACAACTTACCAGCACAAAAAATTTCCGGAGTTACCTGTTATTCTGCGGCAGAATATCAACCAATTACCTTAGAAAGTGAAGTAATTGCCCATAATATCGCCAAAGGATTATGTCAGGAATTAGACTTTCCTCGCTTAGTCAATCGAGTTTATCAAGACGGTGCAAAAGTATTTATTGAAGCTGGTGCTGGTGGTATTTGTTCACGGTGGATAGATAAAATTCTCAGCAACCAAGAACACATTAACGTATCCTTAAATCGTCGTGGCTTAGATGACCATACATCAATAGTCAAGGCATTAGCAAAACTGCTCAGTCATGGAGTTAAATTAGATATTTCTCCCCTGTATAACCTCTCCCTAGCAACCACCAAACAAAACAAAGCAACATTGAGAAAAGTAACACTAGGTGGCAACTCTATCACGGCCGAAATTTTAAAAGCAGAAAACCGCCAACTGTTCCAAAAAGATACACATCAAAAACCGGAATCAAACACCAATTATCGAGAGTATAAAATCATTAACTCTCTCAAACCATCTTACCAAATTCAACCCCAAGACATTTACCCAGAACCAGAAAAAACGGCCATAAAACCGCTCATGGATAACCGTTTTCAACCCCAAGAAGCATTAAACTTTTCAGAATTAACCTGCACTCAAAAACCCACACCTAAAAAATTACCTCGTAAAATTCACATGAACGATTTAAAAATAGCTCAGTATCAAAAACTGACCAATAACAACTCCAAATTAACAAAAGCACACACCAGCTTTTTAGAAGCTAGAAAAGACTTCAGCCAACAAATGAGCGAAATTATCAAACTGCAATTAGCTTGCGCTCAAAACTTACTGCAACAGGAAAAATAATAGTTAGCATTCAGCTATCAGTAAGATGGTAGAAATTAATCCTATCCTACTGTTAGAATACCTGAATTTTGAATAACTAACCGCAGAGGCGCAGAGAACGCAGAGAAAAAAATTAATGCTTTATTCTCTTCCTTTCTTCCTTTCTTCCTTTGCCTCTTTGCTCTTTAGCATCTTTGCGCGAAACAAAATCTTTGTAAGCAAAATGTTGGGTTTCCTTTCGTCAACCCAACCTACTAAAAACCTTGATAACTTGAGGAAATAACTACCGTGACAACATTTAATACGGTACTCAACAAACCCAACAACGGACTTACCTTCTCCCACATTTCCCAACATCAAACCCAAGCTTGGAGAGGTTCATTAGATTATATTGCCTTTGAACAAAACGCCATCAAACAAAAACTACTCACCCTAGAAAAACCCTGTCATATAGTCAAAATAGCAGGTAACATTGGCGTAACCAACGACGGATATTTAACACCTGCTAACAACGGTGCATCCGAACAAGCAGAACTATTAATATCATTACCAGCATTAGAACTGCAACAATTTGGCGATCGCTCTTTCCTCTCCACCTATAATGTAAAATATGCCTACATGACTGGTGCAATGGCTGGGGGAATAGCATCCGAAGAAATGGTCATTGCACTAGGAAAACAACAACTTTTAGGTTCATTTGGTGCAGGTGGTTTACCTCCAGAACGCCTAGAAACAGCCATTCAAAACATCCAAACTGCCCTACCCAATGGACCTTATGCTTTTAATTTAATTCACAGTCCCAACGAACCAGCAATAGAACGTCGCGCCGTAGAATTATACTTAAAATATGGCGTTACCACTGTCGAAGCATCAGCATTTTTAGACTTAACTCCTAACATTGTTTATTATCGCATTGCCGGATTAAGTTTAAATTCTAATCATCAAATTGAAATCAAAAATAAAGTCATTGCCAAAATTTCTCGGCGTGAAGTTGCTACCAAATTTATGCAGCCACCCCCAGAAAAAATGGTTAAAGAATTACTTGCCCAAGGATTAATTACCGAACTGCAAGCAAATTTAGCCAGCAAAGTTTCAATGGCTGATGATATTACCGTAGAAGCTGATTCTGGCGGTCATACAGATAATCGTCCCCTCGTATGTTTACTACCTTCAATTATTAGTTTGCGGGACGAAATTCAAGGTAAATATAATTACGAAAAACCGATTAGAGTGGGAGTAGCAGGAGGCATTGGTACACCAGAATCCGCCCTAGCTGCATTTATGATGGGTGCGGCTTATATAGTCACTGGTTCTATCAATCAATCTTGCATAGAATCGGGAGCTTGTGAATACACCAAAAAGTTATTAGCACAAGCAGAAATGGCAGATATGATGATGGCTCCTGCTGCTGATATGTTTGAAATGGGAGTCAAATTACAGGTCTTAAAACGGGGAACAATGTTTCCCATGCGGGCGCAAAAACTATATGAATTATACCGCAGTTATGACTCAATTGAAGATATTCCCCAAGCAGAAAGAGAGAAGTTAGAAAAACAAATCTTCCGTAAAACTATCGCCGAAGTTTGGGAAGGAACAGCCGCTTATTTATCACAGAAAAACCCGGAAAAATTAGGTAAAGCTGTTAATAACCCTAAATTAAAAATGGCTTTAATTTTTCGTTGGTATTTAGGTTTATCTTCTCGTTGGTCAAGTAGCGGTGAAAAAGGTCGAGAAGTAGATTATCAAATTTGGTGCGGTCCTGCAATGGGCAGTTTTAACGACTGGGTAAAAGGTTCTTATTTAGCAGCACCTCAAAACCGTCATGTTGTTGATGTCGCCAATCACATTATGTTAGGAACTGCCTTTTTATATCGTATTCAAAACCTAAAATTCCAAGGTTTGCAACTTCCCAGTTTTTACAGTCAATATCAACCTCTTAACTCTAAATTGGAGATGTAAACATGAGTTTAACAACTACTTATAGTGCTGCTCAAATTCAAGATTTTATGGTGTCTAACTTAGCAGAAGTGCTAGGGACAACACCAGAAGAAATTGACGTTCAAGAACATCTAGAAAATTATGGTTTGGATTCTGCCCAAGCTATGATTATTATTAGTAAATTAGAAAATTTACTAGGTTTTAAACCCTCTCCGGTTTTATTGTGGCATTATCCCACCATCGCTGCGCTTTCTCAACGTTTATCAGAAGAAAATCCCGAAAATGCCCAGTTAGAAAACTCCAGCAATGGTACTGTTAATAATGTCAATATTCCTGTACCATTTTTAGATTTAGGTGTGGAAGTGGTACTAGATCCCACTATTCAACCAGTGGGTAATAATGCGATTGCTGTTACCAATCCTAAAAACATCTTTTTAACAGGGGGGACTGGTTATTTAGGGGCGTTTATTATTAAGGAACTTCTAACAGAAACCCCAGCAACTATTTATTGTTTGGTACGTGCTGCTGATGTTGCCGAAGCTAAGAGCAAATTAATCAAAAATCTCCAACAGTATGCCATTTGGGATGATCAATATAGTGAGCGTTTAATACCTATTGTTGGTGATTTATCGTTACTACTTTTAGGCATTAGTGCAGAACAATTTGACAATTTAGCTGCCAATATTGACACCATTTATCATAGTGGTGCTTTGCTGAATTATGTTTATCCTTATTCGGCATTAAAAGCAGC
This sequence comes from Sphaerospermopsis reniformis, assembly GCF_005402885.1. Lineage (NCBI taxonomy): Bacteria > Bacillati > Cyanobacteriota > Cyanophyceae > Nostocales > Aphanizomenonaceae > Sphaerospermopsis > Sphaerospermopsis reniformis. Next base: position 14,485 of record NZ_BJCE01000020.1, on the reverse strand, counting down.
AAACGTATTAGGAACTCAGGAAGTTTTAAGGTTAGCTTGCAAAACCAAAGTTAAACCTGTACATTACGTTTCTAGCGTTGCTGTTTTTGAATCTACCGCTTACGCTGGTAAGGTAGTTAAAGAACAAGATAGCTTTGATGATTGGCAAGGTATTTTCTTAGGTTATTCTCAAACAAAATGGGTAGCTGAGAAGTTAGTTAAAATTGCTGGTGACAGAGGATTACCGATTACAATCTACAGACCACCTTTAATTGCTGGAGATAGCCAAACTGGGATTTGTAACACCCATGATTTTATCAATTTAATGATTAAAGGTTGTCTACAAATGGGATGTTTTCCCGATGTAGATTATATGTTGGATATGTCCCCTGTAGACTATGTAAGTAAAGCAGTAGTTTACTTATCTAGACAGGAAAAATCCATTGGTCAAGCTTTCCATTTGCAACATCCCCAACCCGCTTCTTTAAAATCATTGGTGGAATGGATACGCACCTTTGGCTTTAAATTAGAAATGATTCCCTACGAACAATGGCAAAATGAATTAATCAATAATGTCACTGACCAAGAGAATCCATTATACACCCTGAAACCCTTTTTATTAGAGCGTTGGTCTGATGAACAAATCACCATTCCTGATTTGTATTTGCAAGCAAGAAGACCAATTATTAGCTGTGAAGAAACCCTGGAAGCATTGAAAGGAAGTTCTATTGTTTGTCCGCAAATTGACTCACAATTATTAATCACTTACACCTCCTATTTAATGCAAACAGGTTTCCTGACTCTCGCATAATTATAGTCTTAAAAAAGTAGGGTGGGCATTCCCCACCTTACAATCTAATAATTTTAGGTGAATAACACCAGTTTATAATATGAACATCAAAGGTCAATTACAGTGTAAAGAAACTGCTCTTATTACTGGAGCAGCAAGTGGAATTGGCTACCAATTAGCCTGTATATTTGCCTCTGAGAATTACAATCTAGTCCTAGTAGATAGAAACGAAATCAAACTTTTAGAAATCGCTATTGATTTCAAGGAGAAATTTAATATTCTTGTCAAAACTATTGTTAAAGATTTATCTATACATACTTCTCCCAACGAAATTTTTACAGAATTGCAACAAGATAATATTCAAGTTGATGTACTTGTGAATAATGCCGGATTTGGTACTTATGGTTTTTTTAATGAAACCAGCTTGAATCATGAATTAGAAATGTTGCAGGTTAACTTAGTTTGTTTGACTCATTTAACTAAGTTATTTCTCAAAAATATGGTTAAGCAAGGTAGGGGGAAAATATTAAATGTTGCTTCTGCTGCTGCTTTTCAACCTGGTCCTTTAATGGCGGTTTATTTTGCCACTAAAGCTTATGTTTTATCCTTTTCTGAAGCTATTGCTAATGAGTTAGAAGGTACAGGTGTAACAGTAACTGTTTTGTGTCCAGGTTCAACTGTATCTGCATTTCATGAACGCACAGGAATGGCAGATTCTAAATTGTTGAAAGGTCAAAAAATGATGGATGCTCAAACTGTGGCTTTAATGGGATATGATGCCTTAATGCGCGGTCAAACTATAGTTATTCCCGGACTTTTAAATCAAATTCTGGCGAAAAGTGTCAGATTTTTTCCTCGAAAGATGGTGACAAAAATTGTTAGAAGTATGCAAGAAAATAACTAATATTCAGTTCGATTAAATACTTCAGGACTTACGCAAAACAGAACGAAAGTCATGGATAGGGAACAGGGGGAAGATGGGGAGGTAAATAACCCTATCACCAATAACCAGTCACCAATCACCTAAAATTACCACAGACTTTGATTGCTGTGATATTATAAGAGACTGCTGCATACATTTAGCGAAAATCGAAGTTTAATCAATCATGGCTCTCACGCAACAGCGCAAACAAGAAATTCTCTCTGGCTTCCAAGTACACGAAACCGATACCGGATCTGCGGATGTCCAAATCGCTATGTTGACTGATCGTATTAACCGCCTCAGCCAACACCTGCAAGCTAACAAAAAAGATCACTCCTCCCGCCGAGGACTATTAAAGATGATCGGACAGCGCAAGCGTCTTTTAGCTTATGTTCTCAAAAACGACCGGGAAAAGTATCAGGCTTTGATTTCTCGCCTGGGCATTCGTGGTTAGGAATTATTGCTTATGTCTGCTGAAGGATCAGAACGCAGTAATTTACCTTTTGAGCCAAATAAAAAGCGTCAAAAACCTGTAAAAACTAAAACTCAACCGATAGTAAAAACACAGGAATCTAATCAAAAGTCGCCACAGCAACCACCTTACACGAAAGAGGAAATGGCGATTCCTGAAGTGGTCAGCCAGCGGATGATCCGCAGAGTCGCTGCATTTTGTGGGATACCTACGGCTTTAGGTATTACTACTCTGGTGGTCAGCTATTTGTTGGTCAGTTACGCTCATGTCCAATTACCTCCCATCGCAGTATTATTGGTGAATATGGGATTATTTGGGTTAGGGGTTTTAGGCATAACCTACGGTGTACTTTCCGCCTCTTGGGATGTAGAAAGACCTGGTACTTTACTAGGTTTTGGTGAATTTAGTACCAATTGGGGCAGAATGGTCGAAGGTTGGCGAGAAACACGCAAAAAGAACGTCTGATCAACGGCGCTCAGGTATCTTGAGATAACTGCCATATTGGGTAAATTAGGAAATGACTCTTATCTGATTTATACCCAATATGCAGACAAAGTACCTGGCGCTACATTTTTTGTTTATTTTTTTGTTTAATGATTAACATATTAGGTGACAGGATTCAGGAGTCGTAGGGGCGAAGCATTCGGAAAATAGCTTTTTCATAAAATTGATAATTGGTCGCCCGAATGCTGATGCTTCCAGCACGCTTCGCGAACGCCCGTACAGGAAGTCAGGAGTCAGGAGAAATATAAACAGCTAACAAATAACCAATGACTAATAACTGAAAATAGTTTAGAAATAAGGGGATTTAAAGATGATTGTTGTAATGAAAGTTGGCTCCCCAAAGGCAGAAATAGATCGTTTAACTCAAGAATTAGCTGACTGGGGTTTAACACCAGAAAAAATTATTGGCAAACATAAAGTAGTAATAGGTTTAGTAGGTGAAACGGCGGATTTAGATCCCCTGCAAATTCAAGAACTCAGTCAATGGATCGAACAAGTTTTACGGGTGGAAGTACCCTATAAACGCGCTAGTCGTCAGTTCCGCCACGGTGAAGCTTCTGAGGTGGTGGTAAATACTCCCGATGGTCCTGTAATTTTTGGTGAACATCATCCTTTAGTTGTGGTTGCTGGACCATGTTCGGTGGAAAATGAAACCATGATTGTGGAAACTGCACAGCGGGTTAAGGCGGCTGGTGCTAAGTTCCTGCGTGGTGGTGCATACAAACCCCGAACTTCACCCTATGCTTTCCAAGGTCACGGTGAAAGTGCTTTGGAGTTGTTAGCAAAGGCGCGGGAAGTCAGTGGACTGGGAATCATTACTGAGGTGATGGACGCTGGAGATTTGGAAAAAATCGCCGAAGTTGCTGATGTGATTCAGGTAGGGGCGAGAAATATGCAAAATTTCTCTCTCTTAAAACAAGTAGGGGCGCAATCTAAGCCAGTGCTTTTAAAACGGGGAATGGCAGCAACTATTGAAGATTGGTTAATGGCCGCTGAGTATATTTTGGCTGCTGGTAATCCGAATGTGATTTTGTGTGAACGGGGAATTAGAACTTTTGACCGTCAGTATACGCGCAATACTTTAGATTTGTCTGTTGTACCTGTATTAAGAAAACTGACTCACCTACCGATTATGATTGATCCTAGTCATGGTGTGGGTTGGGCTGAGTTTGTACCTGCAATGGCAATGGCAGCGATCGCAGCTGGTACAGATTCTTTAATGATTGAAGTTCACCCCAACCCAGCCAAGGCTTTATCCGATGGACCCCAATCTTTAACACCAGACAGCTTTGATCAACTCATGTCAGAATTAGCAGTTATTGGTAAAGCCGTCGGTCGTTGGCCACAACCTGCATTGGCAATTGTGTAATATAACAGGTGACAGGTGACAGGTGACAGTAGAGATGAGGAGATGGGGAGATGCTCACAGGGATAGGTTTTTAATATTATCTGTTGAGGCAGGACCTGGAAGACAAGGAGGTATTGTAGACAAGGAAGATTTTATACAAAAAATGTACTTCGGCTTTGCTCAGTACAAGGTCTGTTGAGCGTCAGTTTTTGTTACCAATTGTACATTCTTGTTACGTATTTCCTCCCTTGTCACCTTGTCTGCCTTGTCCTCCAAGTCTTGCCCTCACGACAATGTAAAATACCTACCCTTGTGAGGGGAGATGGGAAGAAATATTTACCTCCTGCCTCCTGCCTCCTGCCTCCTATAAATTATCTTCTTCTTCTGCTACCAAAACCGGCTGAACGGCTACCAGAAGAACGGCCACTGCCAAAACTACTACCAGAATTACGGCGAGTAGAACTGGAATTACCAGAAGGACGGAGATTACTGCTACCAAAACCTGAACCTGTTGCTCTATTACCTGTATTCGTGCGGGTTGTGGTAGAAGTAGAACCCCCTGTGTTTCTGATCGAACCTGTAGTGCGGAAAGCTGTACGATTTCTTACGGCTGCGGGTGGTTCATTATACCGAGAACGATAACTGGAAACGGCTGCATCATAGCTAGAACCATATCCACCATAACCGGTCATAATTCCACCGGGCTGATAAACGGGAGGTACATAATATTGAGGTCTAAATAACAGACTACCAATAGCTTGACCTGCTATGTTACCAGCTAAAGCTCCAGCAAAAGGTGTCCAGAAGTTAGATTCTTGACGTACAATTACGGTTTCTTGTTGTCCGGTTTGGGGATTGGTTTTGGTTTCGGTGACGTTGTGAACGTACTCAATTTTAAAGTCTTCTGTCAGATATAAGGCTGGCTGACTATTTTCTACTTTGAGATAGGTTTTTTTACCTGCTTTGAGTTCTTCATCTGTCAACCGAGCCATTTGTAACTTTTCTGTGCTAAAGGTAGGCGGCTGACTACCAAGTAAAAACAGCGTATACTCCCCATTAGCATCATTGTAAGTAGCCTGTTGTACGTCGTACCGTCCATCATTTAATTTGGTGGGGGTTGCACTTTGGCTACTACTTTGGCTACTACTTTGAGTAGAAGATGTAGTTTGGTTTCCTCCCCCACAGGCGACACTTGTCAAGCACAAACTTAGTGCTAAACAAAAAATTGTTAGTTTACGCATTATAGTCCTGATCATTAGATAATTGTCCTTATGTGTTAGTTATCATTGTCGATGTTAGGTGTGATAACTAAAGAGTAACAACAAGTTACAATGGGATCAATTCTGGAAAATACTGCAACAATTGATCGTTTGTGAGTTCGTCTCCTAGCTGGGCTGGTGAGAAATGCACTTGGATAGCTCGGAGTTTATGGTTGTAGTGTAAGTTGATGAAAGCTTTCAATCCTTCTTTTAAGGCTTGGATGTTGGAAAGGTCTGTTTCTAATTCTGGTACTTCTCCTTCATAAGCCACTGTCACCATGATGACTACGTTGCGCGTTACAGGAATAGATAAAGGTTGATCGAAACCAGAGGAAGAACTAATATCAAATTCAGCGCCGTATCTTTGGGCGCAGTCGGTAAATAATTCATTGACATAATCTCCCGCTTCTCCTTCATTCCAAAAAACATCTCCTTCATTAGCTGCTGAAAGCCAGTATTGATCGTATCTGAGCAAAGTTTCACAAATTTCTACTAATCCTTCGCCCAAAACTTCTAAATCACCGTCAGCTTCAATCGCTTCTCTTGCGGCGCGGTTTAAAACTCCTAAAATTGGTGCTACTTCACTGCCGGCTAAATGCACAAATAGACGACAAACTACATAGCGAGTTCTACCCATCATTTTATTAAAAAAATTGCTCATTTTTCTTCTCCATATAATTTTCTTAGTTATAGCAGGAGTCAGAAATACAGATAATATTTCAAAGTTTAGTTGTTAAAGGCAAAAATGAAAATTGGTATTTTAGGACTGGGACTGATAGGCGGTTCATTAGGTTTTGATTTACGTTCCCAAGGACATTATGTTTTAGGAGTTAGCCGTCGTGAATCAACCTGTCAAAAAGCTGTTGATATTGGCAGTGTCGATCAAGCATCAATTGATTTGAGTTTGTTAGCTAGTGCTGAAGTTGTGTTTATTTGTACTCCTATAGGACTGATTGTGCCTCAAGTTGAACAGTTGGTTGCTCATTTGCCTGAGACTACTATTGTAACTGATGTAGGTTCAGTAAAAGCACCTATAGTCAATGCAATTTCTCCTCTATGGAAGAATTTTATTGGCGGTCATCCTATGGCGGGAAATACAGATGTGGGTATAGAGGCCGCACAGCGCAATTTATTTGTGAATCGACCTTATGTACTCACACCAATAGAAACAACCCCAACTACTGCCATTACTGTTTTAGAGGAAATTGTGCGATCGCTTGGTTCTATTATCTATCATTGTCAGCCAGAAAAACACGACCGGGCTGTGAGTTGGATTTCCCATTTACCTGTGATGGTTAGCGCCTCTTTGATGGCTGCTTGTTTGGGTGAAACCGATCCAGAAATTTTTCAATTAGCCCAAAACCTTGCTAGTTCAGGATTTCGAGATACCAGCCGCGTTGGTGCTGGTAATCCAGAATTAGGGGTGATGATGGCGCAATATAATCGTCAAGCATTAATCAATTCACTACATCAATATCGTCAAAACCTCGACATATTTATTAACGTGATTGAACAGGAAAACTGGGAAGTTTTAGAGCAAAAGCTCAAGTTAAATCAACAAAATCGTCCTAAATTTGTGGAATAGATAATATCCTGAATTATGTACGGGTTTAGCATTACTAAACCCCTACTAACTCCTGACTACTATACGGGTTTTATAAACATCAAATTTATGTAATTTTGTTGCTTGTTGAGATAATTTGAATTTTGTCTGAATCAGAATGTCCAGGATTTGAGGGTTTTCAGGATACGAACGCAGATAAACGCAGATAATAAAATCTTTTCAATCAACCATAATATTAATTATTGAGATATATCCTGAATAAAGAATTTACCTTAAATTTCACCTTCTCTTCTATTAGCACCTTTTCCACCAAACACCGACGATTTAAAGACTGTAAAACTTTGATAAATCTAGCATTTGATAATTCCAAATCAGTAGGTTTTTGAGAAATATCTATCGCTTCATTTTGTCTTGCTAACCAATTAATTATATGATATTCAAATTCTGACAAATGTTCTAAATGATTTTCTAATAGTGATTCTATATCTCCTAAAAATACCTCATCTTCATCTATTAAACATTGGTAAACTTGACCATTAAATAATTCCTTAATAGCTAATGTGATAATATTTAACCAACCAGGATGACCTTGATAAAGTTTGATTAATTCTTCCCATTTTTCATCATCTTTTAAACCTTTTTCTTTCAAGATGTCTTTAGAGGATGTTTGAAAAGTCCCTCATGATGTATCAAAAATTTTAGATCCCCCTAAATCCCCCTTGAAAAGGGGGACTTTAATTCTATTTCCCCCCTTATTAAGGGGGGTTAGGGGGGATCTGCAAGTGTATAAAGTCACCATCTAAAACTTTTCAAACAACCTCTTAGCATCTTCTCCTAAACCTTGCAGATGTAATGTTTTTGTATGTTGGTTTTCATTTTCTAAGGTTTCGATATCTGCGGGTTTTTCCCAACTGATTAAAATTACACAACTTTGATGATATGAATTTGCAATTTGTTGGAAAAATTTACTATAATCTTTGTATTCTGTTAAATATTGACCTGCGAAGTTACCAAATTGAAAAATATTCTCTAGGTCATCCATGATCACTAAACAACGAGATGATTTAAAATAATCTAGGATTTCAGGTAATGGTTTTGATAGGGATTGACAAAGGAATTGTTTAAGTTCGTTTTTAACAGTTATCAGTTTAGGAAGATTATCAAGACTGCGATAAATAATATAATCAAATTGTGTGGTAATTTCTGAGATTAATTTCAGTGTTAAGGCGGTTTTACCAATTCCACTTAATCCGTAAATTGTGATTAGTCTAGTGTGATTTTCTAATATCCATTGTTTGAGAGTGGCAATTTCTGAAGTGCGTCCATATTTATAGTTTAATTCTGGTGCTTTTGTAAGGTCAATTATTGGGGTTTGGTTTTGCGAAGAAGATGATTGATTTTGTATATCTTCTAAAGATTGGGAGTTTTCTCTACAGATATTGATACGGCTTTTATTTATATTAGGCTTACTAATAATCAATGAAGAATTACCATAATTGTAGATAGTAGATGCAGCTTGATTTTCTAAAATAGAATGAACATTACTTTGTTTAATATCTTCTTTAAAAACCTCAGATAGAAGTTTCCATAATTTTGATGGACAAATACCAGAATCAGGTTATCATTCTTCTAATATTCAACTACCACAACAACAGTTTCCCCAAGGACAAATCAAACCTGCACCTTCAGCCAAAAATGATGTTGTCACACTTTTAAAGTTAGCTCAAAGTAAAGGTGGTAGTATATCACTCACTGATGCAGTGATTGAACTTGCTCAACCTACTTCAGAAGTGCGCTCAATTTTAGAAACTATTTGTACTGATGGACTCATGGAAATTACCAACGATAAATCCACAGGAGCAATAATTTACAAATTACTATAAGTATAGTAGGGTGGGTTAATGAGGGCGTAACCCACAACAGTAAATTCTTAAATCCTGGATATCCTGATTCAGACAAAATACTAGATCCCGGACTTCTTAAAGAAGTCCGGGATATGAAGTATGTGGGTATTAATAAATTCAACATCCTGAAAATCCTGAAATCCTGGATATCCTGATTCAGACAAATTGATAAAATGAATAATCAGATTTACAAACCTAGAGGAATACGATCATCACCTTTCTCTAAAACCAGACGAAACCCACAAGATTGAACTATTTGCAAAAACTTACTAAAGTTAATATCATTTTTCTTTCCAGAACAAATATCTTGAATAACAGCAGGAGAAAGATTAACTTCTTTAGCTAATTGTTCAATAGAAATATGATCATTTTCCATGATAGAAACTAAAAATTCAGATAGTAAAAACTCCTGATATCCTGATGCAAACTTAGCTTGAAAATCATCATCTTGCATCATTCTATCAAAAGTTGATAACTGTTCATTCTTCTTCATAATATTTTCCTTCCTCATGACGTTGAATAAAAGCATTCATATATTGAATAGCTTTCTCTTTTTGATTGTTGGGTAGTTTTTGTGTTTTTTTCTGAAAAGCATTAGTGACAATAATTTTTTTACCAGTAAAAAAGAAACATAAAAATCTATCTGGTTGTGGTTTAAAAGCGTAAATTTTATCTCCTTCATTACGAAATTGCTCTTTATTACTTATTTTGCCAAAATCACCAATTCTTTTCACTAAAAATAAAAATTTTAATTGTTGTTGTTCGGATAGTTGATTAAAATACTCCAGAGCTTCACTTTTACCATGTTCATCAAAATACCACTCCAACTGAAAAACTGAACCAACATAAATTATATATTCTTTATTCATATAGCTGTAGCCAGAATTATTATGAAATTATTAATCCTTAACAACTGATAATAGCAAGGGTTTCACTCTAGCCTTCTGCTATAGCTCATGATTATAGCATATCTGTTTACAAATTAATCAAAGCAACTCAAATAGCATTTTATCAAAAAACACATCCTAAAAATCCTTAAATCCTGGACATTATCTCGACTTCGCTCGATAACCACCTGATTCTGACAAAATCACATCCTGAAAATCCTAATTCAAACAATTATTATCAAACACCCTTCACCCTAATCAAACCCCGATCAAAAACACGATTATTAGTACCAATACCACTCACCTCAATTCTATCTGCATACACATCATAAGCAGCAAAACTCAAATTACTTGTAGAATATTCAGTCCACTCAGAACGACCCACAGAACGATTTCCCGCACCCGCACCACAAGTTAAATAAGTTGTACCATTAATAGAACGAGTGCGTTCATAATGATGTTCATGACCATTAATATAAAGTTGCACACCGTACTTTTGAAATAAAGGAGTAAACGTCTTAATAAAATTCGCATTACTCCCATAAACACCAGAAGCATAAATCTGATGATGACCAAATACAATCTTCCAAGCAGCTTTACTTAAACTCAATTCTTTATCTAACCAAATTAGCTGATTTTTCCAGTCAGCATTCCCATTAGTATCTAAACCAAAAAACTGTACATTATCCCTAATAAATGTATAGTACCTTCCCTGCATATTGAACCCAGGATAATTTACCTGTGGAACACCATTATCAGTTCTAATATCGTGATTACCTAAACAAGCATGAAATTTCACACCTTTTTTCAACAAAGGTTGATAAGGACGTTCAAAAACTGCCCCTATTTTCTCAATTTCCCCATTGTTATAAATATTATCACCAGCTAAAATAACTAAATTATAGGGATTTTTTTGATGATAAAAATTCATCGCCCTAGCAACAGCATACTGTCCTTTAGCACCTGTTCCCGTATCCGCAACCGACACAAACCGCAATAACAAATCTTTTTGGTTGGAATTTGCAGCTATAGCAGTTTCTAAAAAAGGATTTTTAAGATTTTTATTCACAAACTTACCAGCAAACAAACCCGAAAACAACCCACTCAGACCACCTAAAACTAAAAATTCCCGACGTTTCATATTTATAAATCAATAAATCAACAAATCAACATCAATTATATGTCACAAGATAGAAAACGCAAACCCAGAAAAGAACAAAAAACTCCACCTGCTCCACAACCTTACCAAAAAAATCAACCAATTTGGAAAACAGCAATAATTCAATTTCTCCGAGGAACAATAGGAATTTTAGAAAATACAGTAGTCAAACTAGAAACAGAACCACCTCCAACTACTGAAAAAAAACCTAATCTTTTAGCAAGGGTTTTATTAGCATGGGATAAATTTTTACAAACATTCCGCTTGTTTTTACCATCCAAAGTTGCTAATAATGTATCAGATTTTACCTTAAACGCAATTTTTGCTATTTTTGCAGTGGTGATAGTCGGGGTTACAGCAGCTTTCTTGACTCCCAAACCTACTCAAGTAGCAACCATTCCCCCAGATATTCCTTTAGTTGCAGAAGTTCCCACACCCAAACCTATCCCAGAACCTACACCAGAACCCACATCCGAACCAGAACCCACACCAGAACCTACACTAGAACCTACCCCCGAACCTACACCAGAACCCACACCAGAACCTACACCAGAACCAGAAGCAGTACAATTAACACCAGAACAAGCTTTAATAGCAGCAATAGAACAGCAACTTGCGGAAATTACCGTTATCTCCGTACAAACCAAAGAAGATGAAAATATTGCTATTAATCTGATAAAATCAATCCAAGCTAATTTTCGCACCAGCGACTTAACCATAAGAATTAGTGATGATTGGTACACCTTAGAACCATCACAACAGCAACAATTAGCAGCGGATATATTAAAACGCTCTCAAGAACTAGATTTTACACATTTACAACTTGTTGATGCTGAAAATAAATTAATTGCACGTAGTCCCGTTGTGGGTAATGAAATGATCATGTTTAGTAAACATTCATGAATCAGGATTCATGACTAGCAAAATTTGTAGTTAAAAGTAACCATTGTGAAATTTGCATCTTATGAGATAAAATAGGTAATTTATCAGTTGAAAGACTCCTCTTTTAAATATGACCAAAACTTACACCGTCGAAATTAACCACCAAGGCACAATTTATAATTTGCAAGTTCCTGACAATGAAACCATCTTAGCTGTTGCAGAAACAAAACTTTTAGAGTTACCAGCTTCCTGTCATGCTGGAGTTTGTACAACTTGTGCTGCTTTGATCACTGAAGGAAGCGTAGATCAATCTGAGGGAATGGGTGTAAGTCCAGAATTGCAAAAACAAGGTTATGCTTTACTTTGTGTAGCTAAACCTCTTTCTGATTTAAAAATCGAAACAGACAAAGAAGAAGTAGTTTATCAGAAGCAATTTGGTAAAAGTTAGTCAACCGTTTAATGGGTAATTAAGTAATCAATGTTTACCAATTACCAATTACCCATCACCAATCACCCAAAATAGCTGTATTCTAGAAATAATCAAAACCCTATATTTTACCATCATGACCACTCATTTTATTACTGCCGAAATCGATCTCCAAGAAACACCCACAGAATTACAAAAAGCTATTGAAGCGGAATTAAAAAAACAAGGTGAACCCCTGCGCTGGGCGGTTACTTCCGTAGATACAGAACAGGAAAAAGCCACAGTAGAAGCAGTTGTCACCACAGCAAACGCTGAATAATTAAGATTAAGGCGTTGCTGAATGAGCATGAAAAAACTGAGAAATTTACAACCAGCAACTTTGCGCCTTTGCTCCTGTGTGCCTACCCTGCGGTATCTTCTGACGGAGATTGCGCGGAAACATAATTCATAATGCCATGATGCAACGCCCATATACAGCAATTTTAATTATACCTACCGGCATAGGCGCGTCCATAGGTGGTTATGCAGGTGACGCATTACCAGTAGCTAGAGTTATATCACAGGTGTGCGATCGCCTGATTACTCATCCCAATGTCCTCAACGGTGCAAGTTTATACTGGAACATTCCCAACTCTTTCTATGTAGAAGGATATGGTTTAGATAAATTTGCCGCTGGAGAATGGGGTTTAAGACCCGTGCATAGTAACCGAGTAGGTTTACTTTTAGACCAAGGACTAGAACCAGAATTAATGCTGCGACACCTGCAAACAGCAGACGCAGCCAGAGCCACACTAGGACTAAATCTTACAAATCATGTAATTACAGATGCCCCATTAAACGTAGAATTACGTATATCCTCATCTGGATCCAGTTGGGGAACAATCGGCAACCCAGACAGTTTATTGCGGGCAGCAGAAAAATTGATTAAAAAAGAGAAAGCAGAGGCGATCGCAGTAGTAGCCCGGTTTCCCGATAATATAGATGAACAAGCAACGCAAAATTACCGTCATGGAAAAGGCGTTGATCCCCTAGCAGGTGCAGAAGCCGTAATTAGTCATTTATTAGTGCGAACTTTTAAAATACCTTGCGCCCATGCACCCGCCCTAGCACCAGCACCCCCAGATCCCCACTTATCCCCCCGTTCCGCCGCCGAAGAAATAGGTTATACTTTTTTATCATGCGTCCTTGTCGGTTTAAGTCGCGCCCCTCAGTTTATCGTCAACAGAGAATTTATCAATTCTTTACAAGCAGACATTTGGGCAGATCAAGTAGATGCCGTTATAGTACCAGCAAACGCCTGTGGGAGTAGTACCTTACTAAGTTTAAGCCAGAAACAATGCCAAATAATAACTGTTACAGAAAATAAAACTTTAATACAAGTTCCTGCCCCAGCGTTAGGAATAAAATCTATAAAGGTAAACTCATATTTAGAAGCAGTCGGTGTCTTAGTCGCCCACAAAGCAGGTATTAATCCCTGGTCATTAGTCATTAGTCATTAGTCATTAGTCATTAGTCATTAGTTATTCTCCCCCTGCTCCCAGTCCCCAGTCCCCAGTCCCCAGTCCAGTCCTCATTATTTAAACGCCTGTGGTAGAACAACAAAAGCAAGAACCAGAAATTCCTGAACTCTCACGCACCCAAGTCCTGGTAGCTATGGGCGCAACAGCGATTATTTTATGGATAGCCGCCAAATTGTGGCTGCGCTTTGGTAACGTTGCCCTATTTAAGTTGTACTGGGAACCCCAGGATTTATTTTTGGGTTTGGGTTTGGGTTTAGTCATCACTGTTTTTAGTGGTTTAGCTTATCGCTTCTCTCCTCCCTATCGCAAAAGCGCAGATTATTACCTAGAAATGGTAATTAAACCGTTAGCTTTACCAGACTTGCTCTGGCTGGGGCTGTTACCGGGTTTAAGTGAAGAATTATTATTTCGCGGTGTCATGTTACCCGCTTTGGGCGCTGATCATGTAGCCGTCATGGTCTCCAGTCTTTGTTTTGGAGTATTACATCTCAGTGGTGCTGAACAATGGCCTTATGTAATTTGGGCAACTATTATCGGTATCATCTTGGCATATAGCGCCTTATTGAGTAGCAACTTGTTAGTACCAATAATGGCTCATATCCTGACAAATTGGCTATCTAGCTATCTGTGGAAAATTCGGCAATTATAGCAGGGGAATGGTGACTGGTGACTGGTGACTGGTGACTGGTGACTGGTGACTGGTGACTGGTGACTGGTGACTGGTGACTGGTGACTGGTGACTGGTGACTGGTGACTGGTGAAGGGGGAATTGGGAACGGTGTCGCAGTTAGGGATTGAGGAGCAGGTAGTGTGTCGTAAGCCGTCGATGGAGCACACCATCCTCTGTCACGATTGACAACGGTCGGTT